>JBJFCA010000247.1:0-7140 GCA_051888725.1 Lachnospiraceae bacterium | reverse complement strand
CGATCTCTTCTTCTGCTCCTTTGTATTACGGACAAAAGCTTTGTAATCCTTCTCTGCCTGTAACAGCTCATTATCAAGCCTTACCCTTTCCAGTTCCTGCCTGCTATTGGCATCTGAAAGCCCTTCCCTGCTAATCGCACCCTTTACATAGCTTCCATAAAGCTCACTTCCTTCAAAGGAAAGACGCTCCATACGCTTCTTCAAATCTGCGATTCTTGCCTTAAGCTTTGTTTCTGCGGGATGGAAGCCTTTTTCCAAAACATCCAGAAGCTTCTTTTTATCCGGCACAAGCTCCTTTACTGCCTTGTGCAGGGAAGCAAATACCAGCAAATCCAGCTGTTCCTCGGATATCTTTATCACAGCTTCCTTGTCTCTTTCTTCCACAGGCAGCGGATTGTGTCTGCAACGGTAATAATAAAGCCTCGCATCACCTTTATCCGTATGAACAATGGATGATTCCCTTGAAAAATCACCACCACACACAGGACACTTTAAAATGCCCTTATACTTGTCTGCCGTCAGTGGCAAATCCTCTCTTGCGGTAAAGGTTTTATTTTCCTTTTTCATATCCACCACACTGCGAACCTCATAAAAAAGCTCCTTAGATATAATGGCTTCGTGTGCATACTCGTGAATTATCCAGTCTTCCTTTGAAACCTTCTGCCTTTCCATCCCCTGATACAGACACCTTTTTGTCTTTCCCTGCTGAAGCGTACCGATATAAACTTCATTGGAAAGAATCTGGGAAATGGTACCGTTCTTCCATTCACTAAGGGGCTCCCCTTCGGTGATATAGGCAAGCTGTGTCTGCTTATAGCCTTCCGGTATTCTTACTCCTGCCTGTGTCAGCTCCCTTGCAATGGCACGATGGCTCATACCCTCCTTTGCCATTGCAAAAATCCTTCTTACAATCTCAGCCGCAGGCTCATCTATCACAAGCTTATGCCCCTCATCCGTTTTCACGCTGCTGTAACCATAAGGTGCATGACCAAGCACACTACCTCTTTCCATACAGCTTTGAAATGCAGAAGTGATACGCTTGGATACATCCTTTGCGTACATATCATTCACAAGGTTCATAAGGGAAATCCCAAGTCCCTTATTACCATTACAATCCTCTACCGTGTCAAAATGGTCGTTTACGGAAATAAACCTCACTCCCAAGAAGGGCAGTATAGTTTCTATATAATTGCCTGTTTCCAGATAATCACGTCCAAATCGGGACAAATCCTTTACAATAATGCAGTCAATCTTTCCTGCCCTTACATCATCCATCATTCGCATAAAATCTGCTCTTGTAAAAGTAGTTCCCGACACACCTCTGTCATAATACTTCTGATAATGGGCAAGCTCCGGTCTGTCCTTGATGAAATTCTCCATAATCAGAAACTGGCTCTCTATGGAATCACTCTTCCTGCCCTCCTTCTCCACTGACAGTCTGGCATATAGTGCCACATGATACTGTTTACCCGTTGCAGTGTATGTTACAGAATTATCCGCATCAGAGGATGAAGCTCTGTTCGCAAGTGCATTAAATCTTCCTTCTTTCCTTGCCATCCTAGGACACCTCCCTCATAGGTAAGCCGGAAGCAGTCACAACTGCTCCAACTGATTCTGCTTCCAGTTCATCCTTTACAAGTTCAACAGCCTTTGCCATCTCATTACGGTACTTAAATACAATCTTTACCGTCTTATCCTCATACACTAAAATCTTGTCAATCAGGGAAACTAAAAGCATTCTGTCCAGCTTTTCTATTTCCATATTTTCACGAAACTCCTCAAGCCACTGACCTGCGGCAATTCCATTCTCATAGATGGATTTTACGGTATTCTCCTGCACCTTTATCGCCTGTGCAACCTCTGCAAGCTTGTTACTGTAAATCTCCCTGTACTGATTAAACTGCTCCTGTGTGATGAGCTTTTCCTGCAAATCTGCATAAAGGGAAGATTTCATGGCGCTGTATTCCTGCTCCTTTTCCCTAAGCTGTGCAATCTCCTTATCCCTGTTCAATGCCTCCTCAAAGTTTACCTGCTTCTCATCAAGGATGGCTAACAGCTTCTTTGTATCCGTAAGCTGCTTCACATACTTTCTGACCTCTCCTAAAACAATCTCATTCAGCACATCCACCTTGATACTGTGTCTGCTACATTCCTTTCCACGATTATAGCCGGAGCAGATATAGTATTCATTCACGGTATCCTTATAAGAAACCTTCCTGCTTACCATTCCCCTGCCGCAGTCACCACAGAAAAGAAGTCCGGCATAAAGCTTCGGCTCTGCCTTGCTTTCCTTTGCTCTTGTGTCACGCTTCAAAAGCTCCTGCACCGCCTTAAAATCCGCTTCCGTAATAATAGGTTCATGATTATTCTCCACCCGAATCCACTGAGATTTTGGCTTTTCTATGGTCTTTTTCACCTTATAGCTTACCTTTTCACGCTTCCCCTGCTCCAGAACACCGATATAAATCTCGTTAGAAAGGATGCGTAAAACTGCCTTGGGTGTCCACTTTGCCTCCGGATTTCTTTGAAAGCTGGTCTTAAACTTTTCCCCATGAACTTTTTTATACTCCGCCGGAGACAAAGTTCCTCTTTCATTCAGCTTTGCCGCAATGGAATTGGCACTAAGTCCCATCAGCTTCCATGCAAAAATATCCTGAACCACCCTAGCCGCTTCCTCGTCAGGAACAATCTTATTTTTGTCCTGCTCGTCCTTCTTATAGCCATAGCAGACAAAGGCTCCGATATACTCCCCATTCATTCTCTTTGCCTGCTGGTTACTGCGGGATTTGATGGAAATATCCCTGCAATAGCTTTCGTTCACAAAGTTTTTGACGGGTACAATCATATACCTGTCACTGCTGTTTGCCGTAAGACTGTCATAATTATCGTTTATAGCAATAAACCTGACATTCTTCTGCGGAAAATACTTCTGGATATAATTACCTGCACCGATGGATTCTCGCCCAAGTCTGGATAAATCCTTGACGATGATACAGTCAATCTCTCCGCTTTCCACCATGGAAATCATTTCCTGAAAGGCTGGTCTTTCATAATCCGTACCGGAAAAACCGTCATCACAGACCTCCCTCACAAGCTCTACATCCGGAAGCCCACGTACAAAGCTTTCTATCATCATACGCTGGCTTTTGATACTGTTACTTTCATCCGTAGCTCCACGCTTATCCTCATCTTCCCTTGAAAGGCGAAGATAGGCACAGGCACGGTATATTCTGTCATTCATAATGTTCTCCTTTCCCGGTGGCAGAGTCTGCCACCGCATCAAAATCTCTAGTATTTCAGCGAAGCGACTCGGTCAATATAGGCTGACAACAAATCCGTAATACTCTCTCCCGTATCCGAAAATGTGCTGATTACCTTGTATTCCCCATACTTGGTGGTATGAATATCCCCGGCAAGCTCACAACCTACAGTTTCCTCTATCTCTTCACTGACAGCTTTTTGTTCTATCAGTTCGTTCATTATATCTACTTCCTCCGTATTCACATAAATTATGGAAACGCACTTCGACAAAGTGAATTTCCACTAGAAATGCACCTCAATTCCGCTTCGCTTCATTTCGGTCGTGACATTCGTCACATACTGACAAAAACATCTGTGTCTGTCTGTGCAAGCACAACAGCCAATCTGTTTTTATCAGTGCATTTCTCATTGTTAACACGCAAAGAAAGACCGCCTCCATGGCATCAGAGTCTTCCTGCGTACACAGTCCAAACAGATACATGGTATCTGCTTCTTTTACTCTGTCTGCCATGAAAAGCGGTCACTTAATTAAATGTGCATCTCTATTATTCTCCTGCACTCTCTATTGCTTTTTCATTCAAACATATTCAGTTTATACGGTCGCAAATCCGACATTCGGCTGGCTAGGCTCCCTGTCGGCACCGGCAATCCGGCATTATCAGTTACGGTAATCTTTTTTATAGTGGAAGATACAACCACTGCAACCTGTGAGTCAGAGTATACATCAAAATCTCCCGACTGGCAAGCGAACATTAAATAAAATTTGCTCGAACCTGTTCCTTCCGTCAGTTTAGGCGATAACGCACCTCCCCGGTCCGTCTGGCTGTGCCTTGATTCTAAGATATAACTCCTTCTCACTCAAACCAAATTAAGAGTAAAAGCTTCGATTCCTCATGTTCCGTAAGGTAAAAGGCAAAGTTTCCCCAGGGACTTGTTTTGCATCTTACCTTACGAAACATTTGTGAAAAAGGAAGTTTGCTGTTCTCACCTTATGAAGAATGTTACCGTTTCAGGTAACCTTGCAGCCACTGCTTCTTTTTTATCATCCACAGCCTGCATGGGCCTCTTCTGCTCAAGATCCTCTCCCACCCTTTACGGAAGTGTCTGTTCTTCGCTCGTCCGTTACCGGAGTCCTGGCGTAAGTCTGTTGTTCTTCATAAGCAGCTATTCAGTTTGTTTAACGATAATCTCTACTCTGATTATCCGTTTTCGCTTTTGATTATAGTTGACATTTTCTATAAAATCAACTATTATTCTTATAAATCGTATTGATAATCGCTATTTTATGTTTAACACTTTAACGATTTTCGCTATAAAATGCGATACTATGTTTAACAAAGAAAGGCTGATATTATGGGCACTTACGAGAATTTTGAATCCATCAAGGATTTATTAGGATATGGAAAATTCACTACGGAAGAGATTATAGAAAGAGGACTTATATCAGAGAAATATATTTCTGAGATTGAAAGAAGAATGGAGGAAGCAGCACACCTGCTCTGTCATTTCCCTATTGGATATACTTATGACAAAAACAAGACCTCCCACTACCGGATTGCACTGAGCGAACAATTCCAGATATTAAAGGAATATCCTGCCGGTACAAGCATTCTTGATTTTATTGCATTGGATACAGAAGAGATTGTTTCTTACCTGAAAAATATGTATACTAACATCCATTCCTTAATTTTAGAAAAAACAGATACACCGGATAAAGATGGATTCCACCTTCATATTTCAGATATTACAAAGAATGCAGTAGCTTCGACACTTAATGTGCTTCACAAAGACAATTTCTTTCTGTTTCTCATTAACTGCTGTTTCTTACAGTATGTAACAGAGGTTTTTATCTATAACTTTTATCCTTTTATCGCCCTTAAGCATTATAAAAAAATCCTGGGAGACGCTTTTTATTATGATGAAAGTACAGATTATCTCAAAGCAGACATGAAAGACAACGAAGACAGACTCTATGATATTAATAAATTTATTGACTATGGTATCCGTATGACTACCAAATTCATTGATTATCAGAAGGATTTATTAACTGCTGATTTTGATATGCTTATGATGAAGGATAAGCTCTTTGCAGAATATGACACCTTGCAATACCTCTACCTTATGGAGTCAAAGGACAATATGCGTGACACCTACACCAGCACCAGCTTCAACACCCATCTGATGCCGGTAGGCTTACACAAGTTTAATCATCTGGACGTTGTAAACAGAATCATAGATGAAAATATGGCTGTCCGTGAGGTTTGTGACATGAACTCCGTACAGGACTGGTTCCGCTATGAATTTATGTATCTTGCAAAGGGAAATGTTCTTTATAAGCAATGTAAAAACTGCGGCAGATTCTTCATCCCTTCCGGCAGGTCTGACAGCGAGTATTGTGAACGAATTGATACTGCCAGTGGCAAGACCTGCAAAGAAGTAGGTGCCATCAACACCTTTGTAAAGAAGCATGAAAATGATGAAATCCATCAGGCGTACACAAAAGCATACCGCCGGATGGACTCCAGAAAACGTACTATGTATATTTCCAAGAAGGAATTTACTGAATGGAGCAAAACTGCCCGTGAAAAGCGTAAACTCTGCGAAGATGGGCAGATTAGCCTTGAAGAATTTCAAGCATGGCTTGACGAGAGCAAGTGCCGATAAGCCCTTGCTCTCACTCCTTTATGTATAGTATGAATGACTATTCTTTCTAATCCAGCAAATCAATTTTTTCTAAAAGATAAGTCAATACAGTTTTCTCATCTACAACGATTTTTGCCTGACATGCCATTCCGTTCATAAGCGTAGCCTCCTCACCGTCCTTTCCATGTAAAGTCATGTTCTCACAACTTACTCTCACCAGATAATAGGCGTATCCTGTACTTTGATTAATAGAAATGTCTTTCGCTATGTTTTCTACCGTCCCGTCAAAGTATCCATATTCACTGGATGGATAGGCAGCAATTTCAAACTTTACTTCCTGTCCTTCTTTAATTTTTGCTATATCTGTATTTTCTACATAGATTTCTGCATAATACTTTGATTCTGCTTCTGGATATATCGTTCCAATAGAAGTTCCCTCTTGTACGAAGCTTCCTGTTTTTAATTCCTGTGAGGTATAAAAATATCCAGACACATTTGCTTTTATAATGCAGTTATCATTCTGAATATCATAGCTTTTTAAATAAGTTTCACATTCCTCCACCCTATCTTCATAGGTAAGAATTTCTGCTGCTATATTTCCTTTCTCAGTAAGGATTGCGACTGTTTCTTTTGCCTCATTATCTACGCCATTTACAGCATCCAACTGTAAGTTTGCGGATGTAAGATTTGATTCTAGTGATAGTATGGTATCATTGTATCCCGAAATTTGCTGTTCAATGGTTGCAATCTGCTGCAGTTCCAGATTCATCAATGCCTGTTTTTTTTCTGTTTGTAATAAATCACGTGCAGTTATAAGCGCATCTCTCTGTTCTTTTAATGCTTGCGTATCAACAGTCATAGTATTTGTTGTTACAGCCTCTGTTATAGTTCCATCCGTCACATCATTACCACTTACCGATTCGTCTTCTGTTGCAGGTTCTTCTTCTTTTGAAACTGCATCTTCTACCTTTTTTATCTGCTCTTCGTATTCATCAATCTGTCTTTGATACTCATTTATCTGATTGTCGTATTGCAGGGATGTATAATTATAGGATGCAAGGTAACTACTTACCATGCTGTAATAGATACCTTCGCTTGAATCAAAAGTATTGTTTCTGGCGATAATACACTGTTTTACAGCATTAAGATTTCCTATCTTTTCATTATATTTTGCGATGGTAGCAGATATGGAATTTACATTACCCTGGTATAGCGCAATCTTTCCTGCGGTATCAC
>JBJFCA010000246.1:0-1583 GCA_051888725.1 Lachnospiraceae bacterium | reverse complement strand
ATTAATTACGTTTCCAAAGGAGTTTTTGATACATCACGGAGCGGAAATTCAATGTAATTTCCTGCCAAATAAAAAAAGTCCCCTGCATATGCAAGGGACGAATCAATCCGTGGTACCACCCAAATTCCCGATTGTACGGGCACTCATTCCACTTAACGCGTGTTACGTTCTGCCTTACTGATTTCTTAAGAAGTTCGGGCAGAAAGCTCCGGCGGGAAATTCACACTACATTTGAACAGAAGGAAACTTTCAGCCGGTGATTTCCTCTCTCTGGCAGAAAATGTATTGCTACTTTACGCTTTCACAGCTTTTTACTACTCCTCATTTTAATGAGGAACATAGGAAAAGTCAAGGCTTTTTTACGAAAGCTCACGAAACCTTTTGTCTCCGCTTTGTCCTACAAGACAGCGATAAATGCATCCTCCGCAAAAGGCAAACAGAAGCCCGAATCCTGCCATTAACAGACGATTGAAAAACATGCTGTCTAAAAATGTGATAACCATATTCAGAAACAGGAAAATTACCACACTGACAAGCAGAATGCCCATATTACCGAATAAAGATAAAAATACACTTAAGCTCTGCTTAACCACATAAGTTTCATTGGTCCAGTCAAAGTTTGGATGCCTTAAGTTAAAGAAAAGACCAAGTACTGCTGTCAGGAAAATATAGGCTTGGGAAGTGATAAGCACAAGCAGCAGGTCAATCGGATTTACCTGCAGGATAACCCCCAGAATCAGAATCGCCAGTCCTGCCGGAAATGCGGTCATCCACAAATGCAGTTTTATTTTTGCATTCATAATCTGTCTGGTATTTATGGGTAAAACCTGTAAATGCCATAAAGTTTTTCCTTCCATGGAAACAGAGGAAGCAGTAATGATGTTTGTACAGCTGAATGCCATAGCAATGGCTGCCATAAGAAGCGGAACATATAATTTCATTTCTGCCCGAACGCCGGTTCCCATCTGTGCCTTAATACAGCAATATACAGTGCCTGCTATCATTAACACGGAACCGATTGCTCCATTCATCATATACACCGGACTTGACAGAAAACGTTTCCATTCCCTCCTTAAAAGCGCATTTTCCACTGATGCACCCATGAGCTTCTTTTCTTTGTAAGCACGTTTCTTTGTTCCTCTTTTTACGGTAACAAGGCTTAAAAACGTAACGGACAGCACCAAATAACAGATTGCAAAAACTGCAACTGCAAAAACTGTAAAACCAAGAAATGCACCCGTATCCCCCAAGGTTCCTTTTCCCATCTGGTAAATAAGGAAAACCGAATCTTTTAATTTTTGGGAGATCAGCGCTCCGTTCTGCATAATATAGTTCAAAATACTGTTGATTCGAAAATAGCAATAAAAATATACCGCCAGGAACGCAAAGGAAAATATCATGGTAAAAAGATTCTTATGTCTGCCTCCTGCTGTAAGACAGCTTACCAGGAACCCTAAAATACAGGACAGGGTCTGTACAATCAATGAAAGCAGCAGAATCATGACAATACCCCTGATCCAGTAAAAGATATCCACGCCTTCCACTTCCTTTGCATATACAAGAAGGGAAGGCAGGAAAACAAG
>JBJFCA010000245.1:0-30595 GCA_051888725.1 Lachnospiraceae bacterium | reverse complement strand
AAAGCAGATGACGGGCGGGAGATTCCGATTATGACCATGGGTCCCATCTGTATTGCACCGGATTATAAAAGACAGGGTTATGGGAAAATCCTGTTGGACACTTGTTTGGAAAAGGCAAAAGAATTAGGCTGCGGTGCGTTATGCTTTGAAGGTAATATCCAATTTTACGGGAAGAGCGGCTTTACTTTTGCAAGTGAATTCGGGATTCGCTATCAGGGACTGCCGGAAGGAGAAGATGCGTCTTTCTTCTTGTGTAAAGAGCTGATTCCGGGGTATCTTCGCGGAATTACCGGAGAATATGCCACGCCCGGCGGATATTTGGTGGATGAGGGAGAAGCAGAGGAGTTTGACAAAGGCTTTCCTTATAAGGAGAAATTAAAGCTTCCGGGTCAGATTTTTTAAACGAAATGCCATCAGAGCACAGGCTCTGAAAACAGATTTTCATGATCTGTAAAATGTCGGCAGAGAAACAGAGAGACGGTCAACCGCAATCTGGTTTGTCTGCCGGCTTTTTATGTATTTACAGGACTTTAGCCCCATTCACAGTAAGTTTAAAACTCATGCCCAATATTTCTGCAGCACCCCGGCACATCATCATTCTGCCTAAGAAGATTTCAAAATACTCATACATGGTACAGATTTTTTCATCAATTTGCAGATTAAGAGAAATGACACGCTTGTCAACATTGATTTTTAATTTTGTGTCGGTAACAGCATAGTTTACCCGGTCGTGTTTATCAAAAGTGGCTTTATGCTTACTCCGAACCCTGCTGCGGCGTACATCTGTCTTGTCGGCGATGATAAGTGCCGCGGAGACAGGATCCGTCGCTCTTCCCGTAGATTCATCATGCTGTCCGATTGCGGATACAATGATAATACGGTCATTCAGGCTTAAATCGGTCTGTTTTAAAATATCGTTTGCCAGCAAAGCACCATATTCTGCATGATGTACTCTGTTCACTGCATTACCGATGTCGTGCATAAATCCCGCAATTTTGGCCAGTTCCACTTCTTTTTCAGAGTAGTTAAGCGTCTTAAGAAGGTACGCTGCTCTTTCTGCCACTAAACAGCCATGGGCTTCGGAATGATCGGTGTATCCCATTATTCCTAAGTTTTCGTTTCCTTTTTTGATAAAAGCGAGGACTTCTTTATTCTTTTTAATTTCTTCATATTTCATTTTACATACCACACCTTTCACAATTATTATATAGAACTGTAAAACAGATTCTATCGTGTAATGGTAAGGGGTTTGCAAAATTTATGTAAAATTCGACAGGCTATTTTATAACATTGACTTTGTCAGGTAAGTAAACTTAAGGTTGTGTAATATACAAGAGGTATGGTACTATTACACAGAGAATATTAGCAGGGGAAGAGGCTTTACGAATGCTATTTTCATGGAGGGGTAATGGAATGAATCAGAATCATAAAGGTTGTGGATGGATATACATAATGCCTGTTTTATATTTGCTGTCAGTTTATCTTTTTCCGGTTATTTTCCTTGTGAAAAGCTGTACCGCAACCGGTCAGGCAGACATGGACTCCATGCCTTCCTGGACTTTGCTTTTGCCGATAGTTTTCGGCATTATAAATCTGATTACCGTATTGGCTGCCGGGAAGAAGGTAACCCGCATACAGCTTTTGAATTGTGCCAGAATTGTAAAATATGGTCTGGTTCCGTTTTATATCATCGGAGGACTTTGTATTGCACTGGCAATTTTACTTACCTTTACACCGGTTGTGATTATGATTTTTGTAGGTCCTGCGATTGTGATTACGTTTTCTGTCTGGGGATGGCTTGTACTGGCGTGCAGTGCCCCTTATTCCATGGCATACATTGTCAGGGCATGCAAAGAAAGAGTACATGGTGGCGCATTGAGTGCATTTGCCGGTATTTTTCAGTTTTTCTTCTGCATGGATGTAATCTTTCTCATTATACTGGCATGCAAGGACAGAAGATATCGAAGAATTTCCCAAAACCGAAAATATTAATATATTGAGCATTGTTGCCTCATGGCAGCACTTAGGTGTGCCGGACAGATCTGCTTAAGGATTTGTCCGGTATATTTTTTTACGTGAAAGAAGGAAAATGTGTTATAATGCCATAAAAGAAATGTAGAGGTGCGAATATGGAAAATAAAAAATATATATGCCCCTGCTGCGGTTATGCTACCTTGGAGGCTTCGGGAGACTACGATCTTTGTCCGGTCTGCTTTTGGGAAGACGACCCGTATCAAAAGAAGTATCCGGAGTATGCCGGAGGAGCTAACAGACTTTCTTTGGCTGAAAGCCGGAAAAATTTCAGGGAATTTGGAGCAAGTGAAGAACGGTTTCTGCCTTATGTAAGAAAACCGGAGGAAGAGGAGTGGAAAGAACATGCGTAAACCAACCGGGAAGCAAATACAGAAAATACTTGGCATAATTTTTTTTGTGATAGCATTTGTGGTAATCACGCAGCTTCGGATGCAGGATCGACAGGATGCGGAAACAGCTGCAGACCACATGACATATACGACGGAGCAAACACAGTCTGACAAAGTACCGGAGGTAACGGAACAACCTGAGACAACAGAACCACCTGAGAAGATAGAGCAGTCGGAAGCAATAGAACAGCCGGAGACCACGGAACAGCCGGAAGCACCGGCACTGACCTTCCGCAATGATAATCTGCTCTCCGGCCACTATGAAAAGCATGGAATCGAGATGGGATTTTCATCCAAAGAAGAATATCAGGCTGCCGCGGCTGCTGTGGTGGGAAATCCGAAAGCACTGCATAAAGTCGAAGAGGAAGACGGCGACGATGTGTATTATGTGGAAGATACCAATGAATTTGTGGTGGTATCTACCGATGGATATATTCGTACTTACTTTAATCCGGATGACGGCATTGACTATTTTAACAGACAGTAGGGAAATTGGCGAATGAAGAAAACGATTACCGGCAAACTGATTGCCTTTGTAAAAAGAGAAACCGTATTCTGTATTGCCATGCTTCTGGCAGTACTTTCCATGTTTTTGGTGACACCGGACAGTGAATATTTTTCTTATATTGACTTTCGGACACTGGGAATTCTGTTTTGCCTTATGACAGTTGTGGCCGGATTTCAGACGGTTGGGCTGTTTGACCTGCTCGCGGGGAAATTGCTGTTTAGAATCAAAAGCATGACGGGGATTTGTCTGGCACTGACGCTTCTTTGCTTTTTTCTCTCCATGTTTATCACGAATGATGTGGCACTGATTACCTTTGTTCCTTTGACCCTGATCATTATGGAGCATGTGGGGCAGGAGCTGAGGGAAAAGTGGATGTTGAAAATCGTGGTGCTGCAGACAATTGCAGCCAATCTGGGGAGTATGCTTACGCCCATTGGTAATCCGCAGAATCTGTATTTGTACGGGAAGGCAAATATCAGCCTCATGGATTTTTGCCGAATCATGCTGCCATATAGTATCCTGTCATTTCTGCTTCTTTTGGGATTTATTCTGCTTCCGTCTTTCTTTAGGTCCGGAAACGGCCGGCTGTCTGAAAACACAGTCCTGCCGGCCGGAAAATCGGATATATCCGGAAAATGGGAATATATAATTGCTTATGGTGTACTTTTTACATTAAGTCTTCTTACGGTGGTACATATTCTGCCCTATGAGGCAGTTACCTGCGTGGTTCTTGTTTATGTACTGTTTCGTAACCGTTCTGTACTAAAAAGGATCGATTATTCACTTCTGGGGACCTTTCTTGCACTGTTTGTCTTTATCGGAAATCTGGGACGGATTCCGGTATTCAGGGAATTTCTTTCCGGGATGATAAACGGCAGGGAAGTATTTACCGCAGTGCTGGCAAGCCAGTTTATGAGCAATGTTCCGGCTGCTATCCTGTTGTCAGGATTTACGGATCAGACAAAGGAATTGATTGTGGGAACCAATCTGGGCGGATTGGGAACGCTGATTGCTTCCATGGCAAGCCTGATCAGTTATAAATATATTGCCGGGAAAGCAGGAAATAAGAAGGGAAAATACCTGATGGATTTTACCGTTTCTAATTGCATTTTCCTTGTGGTGCTGCTTCTTTTTTATTGTCAATCGGGTGCAAAAAATCTATAATAAATGCAGGAAATGTTCTTCTGTGAGGGAGGTAATTCATGGGAAAGAAATTACTTTGCAAAGGCAAAAAAGTATTAGCTGTCATTCTGGCAGCAGGTATGCTGGTAAATGTTTTACCACAGACGGCGTTTACTGCTCTTGCAAATGAGTCCGTAAGCACGGTATCTGCTGTTTCCGGTGGGGATGATGCACAAATAGCGGATGTTTCAGGTGCCAACGCACCGGAAGGTATCGCGGAATCCTCCGATGAGAATACAACGGATATTTCAGCCGGCAATACAGTGGAAAGTAAAGATAATGGGATAACGGGAGAAATACCGGAATTCCCCGGCTACAGGGAGCTGCCGGAGGATCAGAACGCACCGGCAGTCACGCCCGGGGTACAGGCCTACGCCCTGTCCCAGTCCATTGAAGAAAGATACGTGCCCGAAGTCGGGGAACTGCCACTTACAAGAGATCAGAATCCCTATGGGACATGCTGGGCGCATTCCTCCATTTCCCTTGCGGAAATCGGCATGACAAAAGCAGGATATGTAACGGAATTCCCGGACTATTCCGAGCTTCATCTGGTCTATTTTTCCTATAGAGGTGAAACGCTGACAGATCCCCTGGGCGGAACGCAGGGAGATTACAATTATATCGATGATGATGAGTTCTTGAATACAGGCGGTAATCTTGTACTGGCAGAAAACATTCTGGCAGGCTGGGTCGGTGCGGCAGATGAAGCTACAGCCCCCTACAGCAGTGCAGCAAATGTACAGACAAACGGACTGGATAACAGTCTTGCCTTCAACGATCTTGCCCATCTGCAGGGGTATTATCATATTAACCGGAAAGAAAATCCTGAACTGGTAAAGGCAATGATCAAACAGTACGGTGCAGTGGGTATCTCCTATTGGGATGGTAGTCAATATTTCAACGAGTCCACCAAAAGTTATTATTGCAGTGAAGAATCATATACAAATCATGCGGTTTCTCTGGTCGGCTGGGATGATGCTTATTCTGCAGATAATTTTAACGAAACGCCGGAAGGGAATGGTGCATGGCTGGTTCGTAACTCCTGGGTTGCAGGATGTGATGTGAATCAGTTAAGTCATTATACATATTTCTGGATTTCTTATTATGATAAGAGCCTGGCAGCCACTGCCTATGTTTTCGATTTTGAACCGGCAGACAATTATGACCACAATTATCAGTATGACGGTTCCATGTCTACAGGCCATCTGATATTTAATACCGATACGGTATCCATTTCCAATGTCTTTACGGCAAAGGGAAATAATACCGGAGAAAATCTGAAAGCAGTAGGAATGTATTTCTATACTCCAAATACGGATTATACGGTTAAAATCTATAAAAATCTGACAGATTTGTCAAATCCGGAGAGCGGTACTTTAGTTTCTGAGGCAACCACTACCGGTACAGCAAAGTACCAGGGATATGTTACCATTCCGTTGGCAAAGCAGGTGTCTTTAGATGAGGGAGATACGTTTTCGGTGGTCGTGACACTCACAGTCCCTACTTCACCTGTTTACATAGGAATTGAATCCAGCAGTACCAGTACCAGTTGGTTTCAATCCAATGCCTCCATTAGTGAGGGACAAAGCTTTTATAAATCCGGATCCTCCTGGGTCGATCTTGTGACTCGCAGTGGCAATCTCCGTCTGAAAGCTTATACTACGGATGCAGATTCGGATGTGCCGGTGACAGGAGTGGAACTGGATGAAAGTCTGAAGGATGGATTACAGATAGAGGCCGGAGAAAGCTTCCAGGCGAAGGCATATACCGTACCGGATGGAATTACAAATCGCAATATTCGCTGGTCAGTAGAAGAGGAAGCCATAGCCTCCATATCAGATGCGGGTCTGATTACCGCAAAGAAAACCGGCAGCACTACGGTGACAGCATCCTATGCCGGTGATACTTCCCTGAAGGCAAGCTTTCCGCTTAAGGTCGTGAAAAGTCTGCAGTCTGTTAGTTTAAGTGGAGAAACACAGGTGACGGAGGGCAAAAGCATTCCGCTTACCGTAACCTTTACCCCGGAAGATACTACTGATGACAAAACTGTCATATTTGAAAGCTCAGATACCTCGGTGCTTAAGGTGGACCAGGAGGGAAAGGTAACAGGAATCGGTGCCGGTAAAGCGGTTATTACAGTCTCCGTGAAAGATACGGATATCAGTGACAGTCTGGAAATTGAGTGTCTTGCCAGAATTACCGGCGTGGAGCTTAATGAACAGATTAAGAACGGGCTGACACTGGAAGTGGGGGATACTTATTTAGCGGAAGCAAAGACGGTGCCACGTGGCGATACCGGAGAAAATATTCGCTGGTCGGTGGAAGATGAAACCATAGCTTCCATATCAGATGCGGGCCTGATTACCGCAAAGAAAACCGGCAGTACGACCGTAACGGCAGCGTATTCCGAAGATTCCGACATTAAGGCAAGCTTTTCCCTGAATGTGGTAAAAAGCCTGCAGTCCGTTACATTAAGCGGGGAAGATCATGTTATCAAAGGAAACAACACAAAGCTTACGGTAGCATTTTCACCGGAGGATACTACAGATGACAAGAGTGTCATTTGGGAAAGCTCTGACGAATCCGTTTTGACTGTGGCACAGGATGGCACGGTAAGCGGTGTGAAAATCGGACAGGCCGTCATTACGGTCACTGTAAAGAACAGCAAGATCAGTGACAGTAAGGTGATGGAATGTACCATGCAGGCACCCGTTATAACAGGTATTGGTTATTATGAGGAGCGTGGTGTGGAACTTACCTGGAGCAGCATAGAAGAGGCAGACAGCTATGAGATTTACAGGAAAACCGGAAGCGGCCCGGAAATGAAGCTGGCAACTGTTCCGGCAGGAAGTGTATCTGTCTGCGAATACCGGGATGAGGATGTTTATGCATCGGGCGAAATATATTACAGAGTGCGTGCCTGCAAGGTCTATACTTATCTGGGACAATCCTGTGTTTCCACATCTGACAGCGACTGGAAAACCGTGGCAGTTCCGGCATACCGGATTATTTACCACCTGGCAGGCGGCAGTAATGCTTTGGAAAATCAGGAGTTTATATATGACAACACCGGTTCGTACATACTGCATGACCCTGTTGCGGGTAAGGAAGGTTACACCTTTGAGGGCTGGTATACCGATAATGCTTATCAGACAAAAGTAACTCAGATTCCGGCAGGAACGCAGGGTAGTGTTCAGGTTTATGCCAAATGGGTGGCAGAAAAATATACGGTAATCTATGACAGCAATGCACCGGTGGGAGCAGTGGTTACCGGAAAAATGCCGGTACAGATATTCTCCTACGGGCAAATGCAGACCCTTGCAGCCAACAAATTTGCCTGCAAAGGCTATGCATTTATGGGATGGAGAACAGCATCCGGAGAGACCTTTGCGGACAAAGAAAAAGCAGATATCTGCAGCGTGAAGTGTGCAGAAGATACCATTCGCCTTTACGCAATATGGGAGAATACATTTACAATCCGTTATGAAAGTAACGGAGGAGACAGTTTAAAGGACGGAAGCTATGTTTACGGAAAGTCCATGAAGCTGCCCGTTCCGGTCAGAACCGGTTACACCTTCCAGGGCTGGTATACCGATAACGGTACTTTTAAAAAGAAGGTTTCTTCCGTTACAGGTTCCACCAAGGGAGATCTTGTGCTTTACGCAAAGTGGAGCGAAAATACCTACGCTGTTGTTTTTAACGGTAATGGCCAGAATGGCGGTTCCACAAAGAAAATGACCGTGAAATACACGGAAGTGGGCAGGGTTCTCACAGCGAACGGCTTTTATAAAAAAGGATATGCTTTTGACGGCTGGAACACGGTGAAAGCACCCACGGAAGGACAGGAAAGCATGGCTTTTGCGGATGGGGAAACCCTGAAACTGTCAGACTTTGCCGACGCAGGTATTCTGCCGCAGAAAAATAACGGCACGATTACTCTTTATGCGCAGTGGAAGGAAGCGCCATATACCATCCGTTTTGTAACAAACGGCGGCACCATGGAAGAAGAGTTTCTGGTTTACACTTACGGTGAGCCGGGGAAGCGTGCGCTTCCGGTTCCGGTAAGAGAAGGCTATACATTTGGCGGATGGTATAAAAATGAGAACCTGACTGCAGCAGTGCCCTGTCTTACCAATACCACATTCGGGGATATGACGCTTTATGCAAAGTGGGTCAGCACGTATACGGTTTATTTCCACAATGATGCTGCAGCGGATCAGGGTCTGTTATCCGGCACCATGAAGCCGCTTACCATGAAGTATGAAACTGCCAAAGCGCTTACGGCAAATGCGTATAAGAAGAATGGTTACGCATTTTTGGGATGGGCATTAAGTGAGGAAGATGCCGGGAACGGAATCGTAACCTATGCAAATAAAGAAAAACTTTTAAGGCCGGATACTTTACAAAGAAAATCAGATGCAGCCGGGGAAGTGTGGGTACTTGATCTGTATCCTGTCTGGGGCAGCAGTTTTACGGTTTCCTTCTGTTTAAACGGCGGCACATATACAAAGGAAACACTTACCTATCAATATGGTACCGGTGTTGCTGCGAAAGATTTTGCAGCCATGGAAAAACCTGTGAAAGCGGGATATGTATTTGATGGCTGGTATAAGGATGCGGCTCTCAAATCGAAGGTAACCTCCATTGCAAAGACGGCAGCTTCGGACATGGTGCTGTATGCAAAATGGAAGGGCATCTCTTACAAAGTGCGGTTTCTGTCAAATGCACCGGAGGGAGCAACCGTGAAAGGCGTGATGAAGGACCAGTCACTGGTCTTCGGAACCGCTAAAGCGTTAAGTACAGATGCCTATAAGATAAACGGCTATGTTTTCAGGGGATGGGCCGAAACTGCAGACGCAGATACGGCGAAGTACACAGACAAGGCAAAGATTACCGGACCGGAAACATATCCTGTGGATGGTATTTATACGCTGTATGCCGTATGGGAGAAGGTGACGTATACCGTTACTTATGCAAATATGGACGGGTTTGTGAATCCTGCAGGAAATCCGGATACCTATGATGTGGAATCAGAAACCATTGTATTAAAAGAGCCTGAGAAAATCGGTTATACATTCCTGGGCTGGTACAGCGATAAGGCATGCAAAAAGCGTGTCACTCAGATATCCAGGGGTTCATTCGGAAACATTACCCTTTATGCAAAGTGGAAAGCAAATACATAAAAAATACTGCAAAACAACGATAAAAAGTTGCGTAGACATAAAATGAAAAGCCAATATAGAATAGAACAGAAAGTGGGTTATCACATGGAAAGCAAAAAATTATTGGAAGCACTGCATACCGCAGAGAAATTAAAGGATGCCACCAGACACTGCTATACCTCGGGCGGACGGCATGAAAGTGTTGCGGAACACAGCTACAGAGCTGCACTGATGGCTTACTGGGTGGCAGACGAATTTCCTGAAGCCGATATGGACAAGGTCATAAAAATGCTTTTGATCCATGATCTGGGTGAGTGTTTTACGGGAGACATTCCGACTTTTCTAAAGACGAAAGCGGATGAACAGAAGGAAGAAGAGCTTCTGTATGCCTGGGTACAGACACTGCCCATGCCCTACCGGGAGGATATGCTTTCCCTCTACCGGGAGATGGCAGAGCGGGAAACCATGGAAGCTAAGATTTATAAGGCGCTGGATAACCTGGAAGCAGTGATTTCCCATAATGAGTCGGATATTTCCACATGGGAAGACAACGAGTACGAGTTGAATCTGGTATATGGAAATGACAAGGTGGCTTTTTCGGAATATCTGATGAAATTAAGAGATACCATCCGACAGGAAACACTTGAAAAGATGGAAAAAGAAAACAGTAATCACAAAATGGAGGATGCGAAACATGAGTAACGTAAAAGGTGTCAGATTAACACCCGCAAAATTTGCCGTGGATCTAAGTGACGGCAGTGAAAGAGGATTTTATGTAAATCAGGATTATATCCTGCAGAAGCTTCACAGACCCCACAGAGGTGTCAATCTGATGTACTGTTATTATCCTATGGATGAAGCATGGCCGCAAAGAGTACAGGATGCTTATAAGGATCAGGATATCAGCTTTGCGTGGGATTATCCTTATGATAATTATTTTCCCTATGGCGGTGGCTTAAAAGGCAATATGGATGGGGAACCTTTCACCTGCATGCGGGATGTAAGACGGCATGGACAGGATGTTATCCTGACACTGACCTGTGATCCTCATGTCAGTGATGACCATATTATTGCTATTGCTAAGAATCTCCGTACTTTTGGGCGAATGATGTTACGCTTAAATCATGAAGCAACCGGAGACTGGTTTTCCTTTAACAAACGTGCAACATATAAGGAAGTGGCAGACTTTTTTGTACGTTTCCACAAAATTCTGAAAGAATATGCTCCCAATGTGCAGACGATTCTCTGCATCGGCGGCGTGGAAGATCCTGATAGTGATAAAATCACAAAAGAAGAGGAATTTGCCGAAGCAGTGCGTACCACGGATATCTGGTCCGTGGACAAATATATGGCACTGAACTGGGGCTGGCCATATGAAGTGGCAGAGAAGGATAATTATTCCCATAAAAAAGAATCTGCGGAATATGTGTATGATATGACGAAAAGGAGCTATATGCGATATAAAGAGCTTTGCGGCGGCAAAAAGAAGCCCATGGTCATGTCCGAAATGAATGCGGATGGGGATGTGACGGGGCCGTTTGACCAGGTGAAAATGGTACAGGAGTTCTGCAGGCTGATCAAGGAAGATCCGGAAAGATGGGTCAGCGGTTTTACCTTCTATCAGTTCAGGGATGACGGCAGACTGGGACTTGAAATCACGGATCCCAATAATCCGGAGGTAGGTGTGGAACAGCCTCTGCTTGCGGCTTACAGGGACATTATCAAGGATGAATTCTTTAATCCGGGTATGGAAGAAACCGAAGACAGAGAGCTTCCGGTAACACTTCGCTGGGGTGGTTCAGAGGATGCGGAAGGCATTGAGATGGAGTTAGCTTTTGAAGGAAACCCGGTATTTGCAGAGGCAAATTTTAAGGATGACTTAAAGGATGCCAATCTGATGATGGAAATAAACGGCAGATGGTTTTATAAGGCTCCCGGCGTTACTTATGTTGACTTTATGCCGGCATTCTTCGGTCAGGAACTGACAGGTCCCTGTACAGTGAAGCTTCATATTTTTGCTCCTCCCGCTACCGGTGAGAATGATCCTTCCCAGGGAGAAGACTGGCAGGAGAATTACTATTATACCTTAAAGAGTCTGCCTGATATCAGGCTCCGGTTCGAACCCATAATTGCATAAAATCTGAAACACCGTCCCGGCAGATTATGAGGATCTGTGCGGACGGTGTTTTTTTACTTTAAATAATACTTGACATATATATACAAAAGAGATATTGTATATATACGATATATACATTTATATCAAAGAGTCGAAAGGATAAACCATGGATATTATCATCAGTAACACAAGCGGAGCACCGATCTATGAACAGATTGAGATGCAGATCCGCGAGATGATCCTGCGTGGTGAGCTGAAGGCAGGGGACGCCCTTCCTTCCATGCGCACTCTGGCGAAGGATCTGCGTATCAGTATGATCACTACCAAAAGAGCCTATGAAGAGTTGGAAAGAGACGGCTTTATTGAGTCCTTTACCGGCAGGGGAAGCTTTGTAAAAGCACAGAATGAAGAACTTTTACGGGAGCAGATCCTGTCAGAAACAGAGGAAATCTTCTCAAAAGGTATTAAAAAAGGACGGGATGCGGGACTCACACCGGATGAACTTTTGGAAATTTTTCAGATGCTTCTTAGTGAATAGGGTATGGATTGCATGAAGGAGGGAACAGGATGGAAGAAAAGGTCATAGAAATTCGGGGACTTCAGAAAGACTATGATGGCTTTAGTCTTAAGAACGTGGATTTAAATGTGACATCCGGAAGGATTCACGGATTTATCGGACAGAACGGAGCGGGTAAGACTACAACCATAAAGGCAATGTTAAATATGATTCCCCTGAAGACCGGGGATATTAAAATATTTGGGAAGGATTTCCAAAAAGAGGAAAGTGAAATAAAAGAAGACATGGGTGTCGTTTTTGATGAAATGGGATTTCATGAATTTATGTCGCCAAAGCAGATTGATACCATGATGTCTTATGTTTATCAAAACTGGGACAGTAAAGTTTTTCAAAATTATTTAAGCCGGTTTGGTCTGCCGTACAAAAAGGCCTGCGGTAAATTTTCAAGAGGTATGCGGATGAAACTGCAGATAGCGGTTGCGCTTTCCCATCATGCAAGGCTTCTCGTTCTGGATGAGCCAACCAGTGGACTTGATCCGGTGGTGCGGAATGAAATTCTGGATATCTTTCAGGAGTTTATAGAGGACGGAGAGCATTCTGTTTTCCTGTCATCCCATATTATATCGGATTTAGAGAGAATTGCCGATGAAATTACTTTTATTGACAAAGGCCATATTCTGATTTCCGGTGAAAAGGACGTCATTTTGCAGAATCATGCCATGATCCGCTGCGGTAAAAAAGATGCGGAAAGAGTAAGCGGTGATTATGTCGTATGCAAACGTATGGAGTCCATGGGGTGTGAGATCCTTGTGAACAACAGGGAAGCAGCCGCCGGGGAATGTGAAGGACTCCTGATGGAGCCGGCAACACTGGAAGAAATCATGCTTTTCTATATAGCAGGAAAAAATGCCAAAGATGCCGACAGACAGGAGAAATAATATGAGAGGACTTTATTATAAGGATTTCTGTTCATTAAAAAAGCTTTTACATACATTAATTCC
This sequence comes from Lachnospiraceae bacterium, assembly GCA_051888725.1. GTDB lineage: Bacteria > Bacillota > Clostridia > Lachnospirales > Lachnospiraceae > Acetatifactor. Next base: position 17,686 of record JBJFCA010000245.1, on the reverse strand, counting down.
GGTCTGTATTGCCACACTCATTTTCGCCTTGTTAGTGGTTATGAGCTTAAAATATGGCAATCTTCACCGTATGATGATGGGGGAGTTCGGAGATTCCGTAAATGCAGATGGAATTCCTGTGATTATTCTCTACGTCATCAGTATCACCCTGCTGATTCCTATGGGGTTTTTCGTAGATTCCTTAAGGTGCTTTGAAATGGACGAACAGGCAGGGTTTGAAAAAATCGTAAAATGTATGCCGGTAACACCTGTAAAAGTCGTGTCTGCACGGTATCTGATTTACTTTACCTTTGCCGGTATCGGTCTTTCCGGTGCCCTGTTTTCTGCCTGCATCATTGCAGCATGTGCCGCAAAGCTTTCTGTCACTGCGCTTACCATAGGAAATCTGCTGTTTATTATTTTCACCTTTACGGGAATCCTGCTATTGCTGGGAGCGGTGCAGATTCCGTTAATGTATGCTTTTGGCAGGAAGACCGGTACCTTTGTCAGTGTAGGTATCATGATTGTGCCTGTCATATATCTTTACATAAAATTGGTCATGGTAATGGACCGGCTGGCAGATACGGAAATACTGCCGTATCTTTCTGATCTTTTAAGACAGATAAAACATATGATTATGCAGTACCGTGTAGGATTTGTATGTGCGCTGGTTGCACTATATTTTGTTTCCTTTATGCTTAGTGTGGCTATGTACCGGAGAGGAGGCAGGAAATGACAGGACTTTTGTATCAGGATTTTTGTACGATTAAGGGCAAGTGGATTCTGCGCATCATGGTGGTCTGTACGCTGCTTGCCTTTGCGGTCATGCTTTTAGGAGGTCAGAGTGTAGCAGGTGTTATGCTTGGCATGCTGTACGGTACCGTTGCGGTATTTTACGGAGTCAGTATTCCGGAAAAACTGTTTATCAGTGATGAAAAAAGTGCAATTCGCACATATACGCTAAGCCTTCCCACCGGAGATAAGAACTATGTGGCTTCCAAGTATGTTTTTATGGGAATTTATTATTATGTCATGATGAATCTGCAGGTGATGATTACCCAGATTACAGCAGCAGGTTTGGGAACGGGGGAAGCGGATAGAGAGATTATGAATTCTCTTGCCATGACCGACAGTATGATGCTTATGCTGCTGCTTGCCGGATTTTTTGTTACGGCAATCGAATATCCGTTTTTGTTTGCTTTTGGCGGAAAGGCTGCAAGATATGTCAAAACAGCTGTTGTGGTTCTCCTCTTTTTTGGCCTGATGGCATGGGTTTTATTTGATCCGAGGGCTATGGCGGATGAAACCGGATTTCAGGCAATTCTCGACTGGGGACTTAAGCATAATATGGAGATTATGATTGTTTCTGTATTGATGCCGGTTATATGTGTAATCCTGTATTATCTTTCCTATAAGTGCAGTGTGAGTCTTTTCCGGAAAAGGAGGGAAAGCTATGAATAAAAAGAGACTTTTGATTTTTATTGCCTTTTCCTTTGGTCTTGTCTGGGGGATGGACGCAATCGCCTATGGGGCGGGCGTGAAATATGAAAGCAATGCCATGCAGCTTGTGATGGCATTATCCATGTTTGGCCCGGTGGTTGCGATGCTGTTAACCCGGCTTATTACAAAAGAGGGCTTTCGGAATATGGGATTTGGTATTTGTCTGAAAGGAAAAGCGAAGTACTACCTTTTAGCAGTACTCATTCCGGTTTTGTATACGGAACTTGGCTGGATTATTTATTATCTTGCAGACAGAACATCGTTTGACGGAAGCGGTATGATGCCCGGAGAAAACTATCTCCTGCCGCTTACGGCCCTTGTCAGTGCACTGCTTTATTCTTCTGCGGCAATGGGAGAGGAAGCCGGCTGGAGAGGATATATGTATCCGAAACTGGAGGAATGCTTTGGTTGTGTAGGAGCCTGTCTCATCGGTGGTACAATCTGGGCTGTATGGCATTATCCCCTTCTTGTACAGGGACATAATTTCGGTACGGATTATTTCGGATACCCCTACCTGGGTTGTCTGGTTTTCATTCCTTATTGTATCGGTGTGGGTGCCATCCAATGGTATCTGACCAAAAAGACAAAATCTGTCTGGCCTGCAGCTATCCTTCATTCGATTAATAATGCGTATTCTGCCAGCGGATTTTTTAGTCTTGCCATGAAAGATTTTGATGCATCCCTTTATATGAATAACCGGTTGCTGGGCGGACTTCTTCTGACACTTCCTACCATGCTCACAGGGTTCGCATTCCTGATTATGATGGGCAGGAAGCGTCAGAAAACAAATTAAAGCTTCAAAAATGTACTTAAGATTCCCCGGCCAAGTGAGGCACCGACATTACCGCCTAACTTTTTGCCGAATTTGCCGCCAACGGAAGAACCAAGGGAATTTCCAAGCTCTCTTCCAATGGTACCGGCAGCGGAATTTGCTACACTCTTTACGACTCTTTTTTTGGCGGCAGCATCTTTTGCTGCCTCTTTTTCAGCGGCTTTCTGGGCAGCGAGAGCCTCTTTTTCGGCAGCTTTCTGGGCAGCAAGAGCCTCTTTTTCAGCGGCTTTCTGGGCAGCAAGAGCCTCCTTTTCGGCGGCTTTCTGAGCGGCAGCCGCTTCTTTTTCAGCAGCTTTCTGGGCAGCCGCCTCTTCTGCAGCCTTTTGGGCGGCTTCCTTGTCGGCAGCAGATTGTCTTAACAGGAATTCATAAGCGGAATCCCGGTCAACAAAATCTTTATAACGGATGTAAAGAAGATTATCGGTGATTTCTTTATTTCTGTCTGCATCATCCAGGGCACCCATTTTGCTCTGGGGAGGCAGAATCTTACAACGCTCCACTACAGTGGGAACGCCCCCCTCATCCAGTACAGATACCAGTGCCTCACCAATACCGAGGGAAAGCAGGGTATCATAGGTGTCAAATTCAGGATTTTCACGGAAGGACTGTGCAGCAGCCTTGGCACCTTTTTGCTCGGCGGGCGTATAGGCATGCAGGGCATGCTGGATCTTATTGCCAAGCTGGCTTAAGACACCGTTAGGAATATCCTTGGGATTCTGCGTTACAAAATAAATTCCCACGCCCTTTGAACGGATCAGTTTTACAACCTGTTCAATCTTGGTCAGCAGAGCTTTGGAGGCAGAGTCAAAAAGCATATGTGCCTCGTCAAAGAAGAATACCATCTTGGGTTTCTCCAGATCGCCTGCTTCCGGCAATGTTTCAAAAAGTTCGGAAAGCATCCAGAGTAAAAAGGTTGCATACATGGTAGGATTGTTGATCAGACGCTGACAGTCAAGAACCTGAATCACCCCTTTGCCGTCGCAATCCCTGGAAAACCAGTCGGCAATGTTGAGTGCCGGTTCGCCAAAGAAGGATTCAGCACCTTCCCCTTCCAGTGCCACAACAGAACGAATAATGGCAGCCAGGCTGGCAGGTGACATATTGCCGTATTTCATACTGTATTCTTTGGCATTTTCACTGACATACTGGATCATGGAACGTAAATCCTTGGTATCGATTAAAAGCAATCCCTCGTCATCTGCAATTTTAAAAATAACAGACAAGATATCGGACTGTGTATCGTTTAAGTCAAGAATTCTGCTTAGGAGCAGAGGTCCCATTTCGGAAATGGTGGTGCGCAGAGGCATACCTTTTTCCCCGTAGACGTCCCAGAAATTGACAGGGTAGTTCCGGAAAGAAAAGCCTTCTTCCATAAGTCCCATCTTGGCAGCCCGTTCTGCTACGGAGCCGCTTACTTCCCCGGGTCTGCACATGGCAGATAAGTCTCCCTTGACATCTGCCAAGAATACCGGAACACCGCAGTCACTGAAGGATTCGGCAAGTACCTTTAAAGTGACGGTTTTACCGGTACCGGTGGCACCGGCTATGAGACCATGACGGTTTGCCATTTTGGGGTAGATATACACCTTTTTATCACCGGCGCAGCCTACCCAGATTTTTTTATCCTGATACATAATGAATCAACCTCCAAACAATGTAAAATATCATTCTGAAATGTAATTCTATTTTACAATGCAGTTATGCAAATTACAAGAATATTGTGTGACTTAACGGGCAGCCTTCTGAGGGCAGATGACAGGGGAAAAAGGAGCGGCAGTAGTAATGGTGATTTTACAATAGTTTTTCATCTTCTTTCTTTTGAATTTTACAAGGACTTTTTAATATCACTATGTAACCAAAATTCAAATGAAAAGAGGAGATAATTATGAAATTAAAAAAATTGATATGTGGTCTTACATGTCTGACATTAATCATGTCTATGACAGCCTGCGGCAGTTCGGCTGCTACTGTTACCGGTAGTGTAAAAACAGAACCGGAAACAGTAGCGGCAACTAATACTAATACAGACGAAAAGGTTGTTTCAAAAATACCCAAGTATGTATTTCTGTTTATCGGATATGGCATGAGCTATCCTCAGTTTCAGGCAGCATCTGATTATCTGGGAGCGATTGCAGACAGTGATTATGAAAAGGCACTTCCCAGTACGAAGTATGAAAGCAGGGAAGGAGCAGTCCTGGATGGACCTGAAGAACTGAACTTTATGAATTTTGAGGTTGCAGGTTCTGCCGTAACCTATGATTCATGCAGCTTTGCCCCTGACTCTGCATCAACTGCCACTTCCATTGCGACCGGCCAAAAGACATATTCCGGTATGATCAATGTGGATGAAAGCGGTTCTGTTCCTTATGAAACGATTGCAGAAAAGCTTCATAGCCAGAAGGGCTTTAAAGTAGGTATTATCAGTTCCGTGAACTTAAACCATGCAACTCCCGCTGCTTTTTATGCGCATCAGGCCAGCCGTAATAATTACTATGAGATTGGAGAAGAGCTGGTAAATTCCGGATTTGAATATTTTGCCGGAGGCGGCTTAAAGAAAGTAACCGGACCCGATAAGGACAAGACCAGCCTGTACGATCTTGCACAGGCAGCAGGGTATAAGGTTACTTTTACACAGGCAGACGCAGAAGCTGTCAGTGCTTCCGATGAGAAGGTAATTCTGATTGATGAACATCTGGCAGATTCAGATGCCATGGATTACGATATGGACCGTGAGAGTGACGATTGGGCTTTAGCTGATTATGTTGCCAAGGGAATTGAGGTTCTAAATAATGATACCGGATTTTTTATGATGTGTGAGGGCGGTAAGATTGACTGGGCCTGCCATGCCAATGATGCGGGAGCAACCGTAACGGATACCCTGGCACTGGCAGATGCCGTACAGGTTGCTGTTGATTTTGCAGCCGAGCATCCGGATGAAACGTTGATTCTTGTTACCGGTGACCATGAAACAGGTGGTCTGACAATCGGCTTTGCCGGTACGGACTATGACACCTATCTGGATACGTTAGCAAATCAGACCATTTCTTATGCCCAGTTTGATGAACAGTATGTAAACAGTTATAAAGAAAATGGTACATCCTTTGAAGATGCCATGAAAGATGTGGAAGAACTGTTCGGCCTGAAGATGGAAGGTGAAGAAGGCGACAGACTGGTACTTACAGAATATGAAACAGAAAGACTTAAAACAGCATATGATTTGATTATGTCTGACTATAGTACAGAGGATTATACACAGGAGCAATATGTACTGTATGGTACATACAATCCTTTCTCTGTCACGGTAACCCATATCCTTAATAACAAGTCAGGAATAGACTTCACAAGCTATTCCCATACAGGATTGCCCGTAGCAGTTTTTGCAGATGGCGCATGTGCAGAAAATTTTGGCGGGTATTATGACAATACAGATATTTACAACAAGCTGGCAGCCATATTAGAGGTAAAGTAAGTCAAATTTCTAAGATACAGGGAGCACAGTAGTGCTCCCTGTGTTTATTGTACGGAGTAAAAAAATGTTAAAAGAAATTATGAAAAAGAAGACCTTTGGACCGGTTTTGCTTTGGATTTGCCTGCTTATTATATTACTGGTACTGCCGACAGGATACGAAAATGCGCTGTCTTACCGGAATGCGGACAGAGTAGCGGCACTGGTACTTTCAACGGATGAAAGCGATATTGTAGATACGGGATTAGTCCGCAGCGGGGAACAGCGTTGTAAAGTACGTATCCTGGGCGGACAATTTAAGGGGACGGAAATCACTGCTGTGAACAGACTCAATGGATCTTTGGCAGAAGATAAATTGTTTTCCGGCGGAGACAAAGCATTTGTGGTGGTTAGTCATTCCGGCGGTGAAATTACAACTGTGTATATGACAGATCATTTTCGTCTTGACAAGGAAGCTATTCTTGCAGGGCTGTTTTTGCTTCTGCTTTTACTATTCGCATTAGATACCGGCCTGCGTGCGATACTTTCTTTTGTAGATACTATTTTGCTGATCTGGAAAGTGCTGGTTCCGGGGCTCCTGAAAGGATGGAATCCTATCCTGGTTGCCATGCTTTTAGTGCTGTTGCTTACCTTTCTTGTGCTAAGTTTAATTTATGGGTGGGACAGGCGGTGCCTGGCAGCTACCTTAGGCGCAGCATTAGGTATTCTGGTTACAGCCATACTGGGATATTTTTTTACGGATTTGTTTCAGATTCACGGAGCAGTAATGGAATCCAGTGAAAGCCTTTTGTATGCCGGTTATCAGCATCTTAATCTCACGAAAATTTTTGTGGCGTCCATCTTTCTGGGATCCTCCGGTGCAGTGATGGATTTGTCTGTAGACATATGCTCCGCAGTCTGTGAAGTGGTAGCAAAGAAGCCGGATATCAGTGCAAAGGAAGCCATTGCTTCCGGTTTCGCAGTGGGAAGGGCAGCATGCGGATCTACTACAACCACTCTGCTTTTGGCATATTCAGGCAGTTACATTGCACTTTTGATGGTATTTATGGCACAGGGCACTCCTGTTGCACTGATGCTCAATTACAAATATGTAGCAGCAGAAATTGTTCACACCATTGTAGGTTCCTTTGGCCTTGTGACGGTGGCTCCCCTGACTGCCATTACAAGCGGACTGTTGCTGACAAAGCGAAAAAATTTGCAGAAGGAAAACAGATAGACTATAATCTCTTTGAAGGGAGATATAAAAATGAAAAAATGTATTCCTCTGTTAATGATTATGATTTGTCTTCTTTGTGGTTGTTCTTACAAAAAAGATCTCTACACACAGGATGCGCTTTCGATTGTAAATGCCTATTATCAGGATCAGTATGGTAAAAAACCGGATATTGCTGAAATTACCATTGTGAGTGGCGATGGTGGCGCCGGACAATCCTACAGCAAAATTGCACTGGTGGAATTAAAGGATGGTACAGGTATTTTTATTGACTGGAGTTTAGGCCCGGAGGCTTTGGAAATTTATGAATATCAGGAAAGCTGGACCGAAAAGTTTCATGATGAGAATTATGAGAAAGCCGATTATTCCAAATACTACCCGAAGTAAAATGATATTGCAGTTATTTTTCCATAAAAAGTCAAGAATTTCCTTCTCCCCTATATTATAATGACAGTATCATCGGTGGTACAGAAATGGGAGAGGAGGCGGATGCGTGTCAGTTGATATATTAATGCAGGCTCTGGATTATATTGAAGAACATATTTCAAAAAAGATCATGGTGCAGGACGTGGCAGACAGTTGTTTTATTTCTCTGTCCGGTCTGCAAAAAACATTTAAATATGTTTTTCATATCTCCATTCATGAATACATCATACGGCGCAGGTTTTCCTGTGCAGCCAGAGAGCTGCTTACGACAGATCAGAGTATACTGGATATTTCGCTCAAATACGGTTATTCCACAGCAGAGAGTTTTACCAGAGGATTTCAGAAAGTTTGGAATATCACACCAAGCGAATTCCGCAGAACGAGAAAATTTTCGGGACACACACCAAAGCTTGCTCTTCCTGAACAAAATTTTTTAAAGGAGGAGCCATTTATGAGTGGAATTAAGTATGACCTGACTGATTTATATGATGTTTTGAAAGAAAGAAAAAATAATGCGTATGTTTGTGCTGATCTCTGCCAGCTGCTTTGGATTAATGAAAATCTGGGCAGGCAGGCTGGGGATGCTGCATTGCTGGAGCTCATGCGACGGGTAGAGGATGCCTGTGATCCGGAAGACATTTTATTGAGGATTGGCGGGGATGAATTCGTAGTGTTTACGAACAGTGCGGACATGGAACACGCCAATGCAATCGTACGCAGGGTATCAGAGAAAAATGGGAACATGGTAAAATGTGAAGATCTGGAATTTCCGGTCAGTGTGCACATCGGGGCCTTTCGGAATGAGGGCAGGCAGCATGTTAATGCGGCAGAGATGTTTGCGGAGATTGCGGATGGGATTAAAGATATTCATTCCTAACTCCCATTTCGGGAAGGGGTTTCATTTCCAAAAACACAAATCCGATAAGCGCCTTCCCAAAATGGCAGTTAAAAAATGGTGTTAGTAAAGGATAAAACGGATAAAATACTATTTTCCCTGTTATTATCTGCCGGTTTAAACAGAATTTTGTATATAAGAATGCCAAATCAATGTTATTTATCTGTTTCCGTTACATGTTGTCAGCAGATAATTTATACGATTGTTAGATGTTTATCTGCTATTTTAGGTATAAAGGAGCAGATAAAATTGCTTTTTAGCATATTTTATACGAAAACAATACTCATTGGATTTGATATGGCAAGCCATGCGCCATGCAAAATGGCAAAAATAAACGCCCTTACAAGCCGAGCCATTCATAGCCCTGCGGGCTATTTCATGTTGGGCTGTCGCCCAATAAAATATGGCAAGCCATGCACCATTCGGAATCCGCTTCGCTACTTCCTCATGGACGGCTGGCGCCGTATAAAATGGCAAAAATAAACGCCCTTACAAGTAAACTTGTAGGGCGTTATTTTCACCATTTTGCATGGCTTGTGGCTTAGCCAAAGTATCTCTTTAAAAGTCCTTCAAATGCTTTGCCGTGTCTAGCCTCGTCGCGTGCCATTTCATGAACGGTGTCATGGATTGCATCAAGATTTAATGCTTTTGCACGCTTTGCAAGGTCAGTCTTGCCTGCAGTTGCACCGTTTTCAGCATCGACTCTCATTTCAAGGTTTTTCTTGGTAGAATCGGTTACCACTTCGCCTAAAAGCTCAGCAAACTTAGCTGCATGTTCTGCTTCTTCGTAAGCAGCTTTTTCGTAGTACATACCGATTTCAGGATAGCCTTCTCTGTGAGCAACACGTGCCATAGCAAGATACATACCAACTTCGGAGCATTCTCCTTCGAAATTAGCACGAAGATCCATGATGATATCTTCGGGTACACCTTGTGCAACACCTACTACATGTTCTGCTGCCCATACCTTTTCATCAGACTGTACGGTAAATTTGGAAGCAGGTGCATGGCAGATAGGACATTCTGCAGGAGCTTCAGCTCCTTCATAAACATAACCGCATACTTGACATACAAATTTCATAATACATTCTCCTTTTCTTTTTACATTTTTATTGGTTATTATTTCCTAAATGAGTGTATTTTTTCAGGAAATTTATTACAAACATTTTTCGCAGGTGCCGTAAAAATAAATGGCATAACCTTCTACTCTGCCGTGAAAGCTTGCGGAAGCGGCATCCATGACGGAATCAATGCTTTTCATCTCAAGGTCCGATACCGCACCACATTTGTTACACACGAAATGGTAATGAGGGGAAGTATCATAATCAAAATGGTCAGCACCGCTACCAATACGTAACCGCAAGATTTCTCCGTTATCAGACAGCATTGTCAGATTCCGGTAAACCGTTCCGAGACTGATATTGGGAAGCTTTTCCCGCATTGCTGCATATATCTGGTCGGCTGTCGGATGGTCTTTCCGCATAGAGAGATAATGTTTGATTTCTTCTCGCTGTTTACTGTACTTTATAGCCATATTTTCCTCTTTTCGAAAATAGTAACCGTTACTGTTATCAATATAAACGATTTAGATTAGAAAGTCAATAGCCCGGAACTATTCTTTATAGGAATTTTTTGTATGATTTTATACATTTTTTAGGATAATCTTCGAATCAGTTCATTTCTTTTTAGGAAAAAAGATGATATAATTTTTTTCATGAGCTGTTGCGGGGACAGCAGGAGGAAAAACCATGAAATTTAAAACGAGACTGTGGGTCACATTTGCGACCATAGTACTTTTGCCTTTAGCGCTGACTGCTCTGGCATTTCTGGCGATCAGTGTTTATCTGATGCAGGAGGATCAGCCGTTTTTCTCCGGACAGGTGGATTATGCAGAGATGTCTGACAGTGTCCAGGCGGTTGGAGAACAGGTGCAGCTTTTGTATGGAAAGCTTGTGGAAACAGCAAAAACAGAGCCTGAAAAATTTGAGGATATCGGATATCTGCAGACGCTTAATAAAAGTATGAACCGAAAAAACTCCTATATTCTGGTCAGAAAAGATGATGCTATCTATTATGCCGGCAATATGGAAGCAGCAGAACTGATTTTTGAAAAGCTGCCGGAGTACGGGTATGAATACGGTGATAGCGCAGCCATGTATTTTAATGATCTGCAGAAATATGTCAAGCAGGTAGATTTCCGGTTTCATGACGGTGCAAATGGCAGTATTTTTATTGTAACAAGAGTCAGAACCATTATTTCCAGACAGCTTCTGGTGGACATGTTTATTGCCATCTGTTTTATTCTTTTATTTACCAGTCTGATGCTCACCAGATGGATTCACAAGGGCGTATTTACACCTATTAATGCCTTGAATGTGGCAATGCAGAAAATTAAGGACGGCAATTTTGATTACCGGCTTTCTACGGATGCCACCGGTGAAATTGGGGAATTGTACCGCAATTACGAAGACATGAGACTTCGTCTGAAAGAGACGACGGAGGAACAGCTTCAGCAGGAGAAACAGAATAAGGAACTGATCAGTAATATTTCCCATGATCTGAAGACTCCCATAACGGCAATTAAGGGATATATGGAAGGTATTATGGATGGTGTCGCCGATACCCCTGAGAAAATGGATAAGTATATCAAGACAGTCTATAATAAAGCCAATGACATGGACCGGCTGATTAATGAGCTGACGATTTATTCCGGTATTGATAATAACAGGATCCCTTATCATTTCCATCGGATTAATGTGGCAGAGTATTTTGGAGACTGTGTGGAAGAGGTGGGACTGGAGCTGGATTCTCACAATATCAAGCTGAATTACTCTAATCTGGTGGATCCGGACACACAGATCATAGCTGATCCTGAGCAGATGAAGCGGGTCATCAATAATATCATCAGCAACAGTGAAAAATATATTGACAAGGAGCAGGGCGTTATCGATATCCGTATACTGGACGAGGTGGATTCTATTCGCGTTGAGATCGAAGATAACGGAAAAGGCATCGCCGCAAAAGACCTTCCGAAGATTTTCGAGAGATTTTACCGGACGGACGCTTCCCGAAATTCCACAAAAGGCGGAAGCGGTATCGGGTTGTCCATTGTCAAAAAAATTATCGAGGATCACGGCGGTTATATCTGGGCTACCAGTAAAGAAGGCGAGGGCACCTGTATGCATTTCGTGATTCGTAAATATAAAGAAAAAGAACCTGTGAAATAAATAGGAAAGGATGAATGGGATATGAGTAAAATATTAATTGTGGAAGATGAAGAAGCGATTGCGGATCTGGAAAAAGATTATCTGGAACTGAGCGATTTTGAAGTGGAGATTCAGAATACGGGAGATGGTGGTTTAAAAGCAGCTCTTGAGGAGGATGTGGATCTTGTGATTCTGGATCTGATGCTTCCCGGAGTGGATGGCTTTGAGGTGTGTAAGCAGATCAGGGAGAAAAAGAATATCCCGATACTCATGGTGTCTGCGAAAAAAGATGATATTGACAAGATCAGGGGCTTAGGACTTGGTGCGGATGATTATATGACAAAACCCTTCAGTCCCAGTGAACTGGTAGCGCGTGTTAAGGCACATCTTGCACGTTATGACAGGCTGGTGGGAACCAATGCCAAGCCCCAGAATGATATTGTGGAAATCAGAGGTCTGCGTATTGATAAGACAGCCCGCAGAGTGTATGTGGATGGCGTGGAAAAGCCCTTTACAACCAAAGAGTTTGACCTGCTCACTTTTCTGGCAGAGCATCCCAACCATGTCTATACCAAAGAGGAACTGTTCAGGCAGATCTGGGATATGGAATCTATCGGAGATATTGCCACGGTAACGGTGCATATCAAGAAGATCAGGGAAAAGATTGAATTTGATACGGCAAAACCCCAGTATATAGAGACAATCTGGGGTGTAGGGTATCGGTTTAAGGTGTAGTAAATTGTGCCCCAGATTGTCGTATATGCGCATACGCGCACAGAATCGACAAGCGATTCTGATTCTGGGGTGTAGGGTATCGGTTTAAGGTGTAACTTCTTTTATCGCAATGGGAAAGGGCAGGATGATGCAGACACAAATCTTATATGAAGACGAAGCGGTCCTTGTAATCAGGAAGCCTGCCGGGCTGGCAACGGAAAGTGCCGGGATCGCACAAAAAGACGTGGTCAGTGAATTGAAAAACCATATCAGCAGGAAAACACCGGGAAAGCAGCCTTATCTGGGGGTGGTTCACAGACTGGACCAGCCGGTGGAAGGACTCCTTGTCTTTGGAAAGACCAAAAAGGCGGCGGACCATCTGACAGGGCAGCTAAATAACGGCAGCTTAAAAAAAGAGTATCTTGCGGTCGTATGTGGAAAAGTAAGCGACAGCAAAGGCAGTCTGGTGGACAACCTGAAAAAAGAAAAAGGGATGGCAGTGATTGATGAGACGGGGCGTGATCCCGCGGGCAGGAAGGCGGTCCTTTTTTATGAACAGGTGGGAAGATCAGAGGACAGCACGCTGCTGAAAATCCATATTGAGACCGGACGTTTTCACCAGATACGGGCACAGCTTTCCCATGCCGGGTTTCCCATTCTCGGAGATGAAAAATACGGTACGCAGGAAAGCAGGCAGCTTTCCGGGAAGAAGGGAATCCGTTTTGTGGCACTTTGTGCCTGCCACATCCGGTTTCAACATCCTGTTACCGGTAAGCAGATGGATTTTACTGAAATGCCGCAGAATCCTGCATTTGACAGTTTCCCGCAGGGAATATTGGGGGAATGTAGACAACGGAATGTTTTTGCATAAATTTCAGAATAGAAATATCGGCTTTTCTGCATACTAATTCCTGTAGAAAACAGGGAGGAGCATGGATGGCAAATGCAGAGAAAATGGTATGAACAAAAAGGTATGGTACTGCTTCTGTTAACAGGAGCAGTTTATTTTTTTTTACGGTATCTGTCCCCCCTGCTGACGCCCATATTGGCAGCAGGTATTTTGCTGACGCTCTGTTATCCGGCTTTTGACGATCTGCAGAAGCGGACAAAAATTAAAAAGCAGTATATGGCAGGAGCACTTTTGATTTTGCTGTGTGCAGTCCTGATGGGACTTTTGTGGTGGGCCAGCGCTTACCTGTTTAAGAAGCTTCCGGTTTGGACTGCGGGACTGAATGGACTGCAGGATAAATTACAGGTGCTGTTGACAAACTGCTGCAATCAGGTGGGTTACCTTTTTCATATGGAAACGGGAGAGCTTACGGATACGCTGATGACGCAGATGGATCTGTGGATGGATGGGATTCGAAATTCCCTGCTGTCCGGGATTGTGGGAAACAGCTGGAATTACTTAAAAGGTGTCATTTCTCTGTTTGCCGTACTTGCAGTGACCATGATTGCTACCATTCTTCTGGCAAGAGATTATGATGCACTGCTTGCCATGGTGGGAAAGCAGAAGTGGAGTATGGTCATGCTGGAAGTGGCACTGAAGGTAATCCGTTATCTGGCAACCTATGTGAAGGCCCAGTGCCTGATTATGGTCTGCATTTCCTTTACCTGTGTGACCACTCTTTCCATAGCGGGGATTCCGGGAAGTGTTTATCTGGGAATCACAGCGGGTATTCTGGATGCGCTGCCCTTTATCGGTACCGGTATTATACTGGTGCCGCTTACACTCTGGCAGCTTCTTTCAGGTGCATGGGTAAAAGCAATTTTTTGCGCATTGGCGTATGGACTCTGTGCGCTATTAAGAGAATTTCTGGAGCCGAAACTGATCGGCAGGCAGGTAGGCGTATATCCGTTTATTATCCTGATCTCGGTATATGCGGGGATCAGATTGTTTGGATTATGGGGCATTATCAAGGGACCTGTGGGTATGGTCATGATCTGGCAGTCTTACGGCTGTATCTGTCGCTATATTGACAATAAAAAGCCTGATGCATTATGATGAAAGAAATGTGTTTGAAAGAAGAAGGTAGCGGTAGGCATATGAAGACACAGAAACGTTCTTTGCCGGAAGATATCCGGAAATGTCTGTTGTGGATTTTACGGATAGCCGGTTTTTCTTATCTGATTTTGATGGGCGTGATTCTGCCCTTTTACTATCATCCGGCCTCCGATTATATGACGATTGGCTCATGTAAAGCAGAGCTTTTTAATAAATGGGGGATCAGAACAGCCAAGGTGGTATTGGGGCTGATCCTTCTGTATGCAGTTGTCGTACTCATACAGCAGGTACGGGAGAAGAGAACAAAGAAAGGCAGTTTCATTACGGGAACAGAACTGTTTGCCGTCTGTTACATAGTGGTACTTTGCATTTCCTATTGGATCACTGATTACAGGGATTTTGCCAAAATGGGAGCGGATGGCTGGAATATGGGTTTCTGGCCCCAGATTGTATTTTTGTTCTTTTTTCTGTTTTTTGTGCACATTCTGACACCATTGATGGCAAAGGTCGGACTTGGACTTATGATTACGGCATCCACAGGTGTGTTTTTACTGGGACTCTTAAACCGGTATGGTATCAATCCGCTTAAAATGGACAGCAGCGGTCCGGGATTTATTTCCACCATTGGGAACATTAACTGGTACTGTGGTTACTGGTCAGTACTGTTTCCGTTAAGCTGCGGTCTGTTTGTGTTTTGTGAAACGGCAAAAAAGCAGCAGTGGCTTAAGTGGTTATGCGGTATCGCGTCGGCAGTGGGTTTTGCGACCGGTGTTTCCCAGGGCAGTGACAGCGGACTTCTGGTGCTGGCAGGTCTGATTTTACTTCTGGGATGGCTTGCCGGTGAAAAAACAGAGTGGCTTTGTAATTTTCTTAAGCTGTTGTTTCTGTTCAGTCTGACATTGCTTTTGTTGTTTGTAGTACAACATACTTTCCCGGACAGGAACCAGTATCTGACAAGCGGCTATCTGCTTCTGGTTAACACTCCTTTAGGCTTTTTGTCCGCAGCGCTGGTGCTTACTGTTTACGCAATACTGTTTTGGAAAAAAGAAAGGGAGACCATTATCCGCATATTTGCCGGAAGTTTAAAAATTCTTGTGTTTGCGGCGATGGGATTACTTATCATTTATATCGTGCTTCTTATCTACAACACCCTGCATCCCGGGAAAATTGCATTCCTTGCAGGAAACCCGCTCTTCACCTTTGATGAGAAATGGGGCAGCTTCCGGGGAGCTACCTGGACCATAGGGTTCCATACTTTCTTTGCACAGGATTTCTCCCACAGGCTGTTCGGGGTGGGGCCGGATTCCATGGCTGCTTATCTGTATGACGGAAAAAATGCCACGCTTCTTCAGGAAGTCAGGTCGGTATTTGGGGATAAGAGGCTGACCAATGCCCATGGAGAGTGGATAACTGTGCTGGTCGACACAGGCCTTATGGGGCTGCTCAGTTTTGCATCCATGATCATCAGCGGTATTGCATCGTTACTGGAAAAGAAACAGAATGTGCTCTGTAAAGTTTGTGCTGTCAGCATTTTCTGTTATACCCTGCACAATGTGTTCAGCTTTGAACAAATGATGAACATCAGTCAGATGTACCTGGTTCTGGGAATAGGTTTTTCCCTTTTTAAGAAGGAAAAGGAAGAAGGATCCTGACTATGCTGTTTAACTCAAACATTTTTATCGTACTTTTTCTGCCGATTTCACTGATCGGCTGGTACGGACTTCAAAATTTAAAAAATCCGGTGTGGGCAAAGGTATTTCTGATAGGTATGTCTTTGTGGTTTTATGGATATTACAATCCCTGGTATCTGCTCATTCTGATCGGCAGTCTTCTCATCAATCAGGGAATCAGCACGGCACTGGAGCGTGTGGCGGGAAAACAACAAAGGAAAATCCTTTTGATTGCAGGCCTTGCAGCCAATATCGGACTCCTGTTTTACTTTAAGTATTTTAATTTTTTTGTGGACAACTGCAATTTCTTTCTGCATACGGACTGGCATGTAGAGAAGATTGCACTGCCTCTTGGCATCAGCTTCTTTACATTTCAGCAGATTTCCTATGTGATTGACCGTTACAGGGGGGATGCACCCTGCTACAGCCTTGTGGATTATGCCTGTTTCGTGACATTCTTTCCCCAGCTGATTGCAGGTCCCATTGTCATGCACAGTGAATTTCTTCCCACACTGCTTGCCCGGAAGAACAAAAAAGTGGACTGGGATCTGTTTTATGACGGAGTGGCGCTGTTTATTCTGGGATTCGGTAAAAAGGTACTGCTTGCGGATGTACTGGCACTGCTTGTGAATTCCGTGTTTGATGAACTGGGTGTGATACAGTATTATCTGGATTTCTGGACGGGACTGATTACCATTCTGTTTTACGGGTTTCAGTTGTATTTTGATTTCAGCGGCTACTGTGATATGGCACGTGGGCTTGGTAAAATGTTCGGATTTACGCTTCCGGTGAACTTCCATTCCCCTTTTAAGGCCGACTCCGTCAGGGATATCTGGAAGCGGTGGCATATTACGCTGTCCCGTTTCCTGACGAATTACATCTACATCCCGCTTGGCGGCAACAGGAAAGGCAGCAAACGGAAATACCTTAACCTTTTTCTGGTATTTTTAATCAGCGGTATCTGGCATGGAGCCAACTGGACGTATATCTTGTGGGGTATCATGCACGGCATTGCCATTGTGTTTGAAAACATGTTTCCGAAACTGCGCTTTAAAAGCCGGAAGCTTAACGTCTTTTTTACCCAGGTTTTCTGGTTTTTGACGCTGATTATGTTTCGCAGCAATTCCCTTGCGGACGCAGGATATTTTTACAGGAATCTCTTTACTGCACCGAAACCTTTCTTAAACGGCATCGGTGCAAGCCTGAAGATACCGGAAAACTTTATTATTCTAAAAGCACTGAGTTGGAAAGCACCGCAGTACCTGCCCGCATTTTATTTTGCCATGATCGGTATTCTGCTTCTGATCTGCTTTTTCTTTGCGTACGGCATGGAAGCGGAAGAGTGGATACAAAAAAAAGCAAGGACCGGCAAGGGCACATTCGTCCTCGCTTTCGTATTCCTGTGGGGATTCGTTTCCCTGTCCCAGGTAAGCACCTTCCTGTATTTTAATTTTTAAGCCATCCGGCAGCACTTACACATGAAAGGAATCTGTATGCTAACGACGAAAAAGGCATTGAAAAACTTCATGATATGGATTGTGGCAGGCTTTCTTCTGATTGGCGGCAT
This sequence comes from Lachnospiraceae bacterium, assembly GCA_051888725.1. Classification (GTDB taxonomy): domain Bacteria; phylum Bacillota; class Clostridia; order Lachnospirales; family Lachnospiraceae; genus Acetatifactor. The sequence continues at coordinate 213 of JBJFCA010000245.1, read as the reverse complement.
TACGGTTTTGTTTGACCCATTTTATCAGTATCACGGACCGCTTCCGGGGATGAAGACAGTACTGTTTGAGAGAGAAACGCAGGTGATTGGCTCTATCAGAAACCTTTCTTATGACAGTGTACTGCTTGGTTCCTCCGTGGTGGAAAACTGTGACAGTGCATATCTGGACGAGGTATATGGCTGTAAGACCCTGAAGGTAGTCAAAGGCTCCGG
>JBJFCA010000244.1:0-7273 GCA_051888725.1 Lachnospiraceae bacterium | reverse complement strand
AGGTAAAGCCTTTCGAATTTATCAGGAAAACAGATGCAGCACAGCTGCTTAACTTTATTCAGGATGAACATCCCCAGACCATTGCACTTATTTTGTCCTATCTGCCTGCGTCACAGGCAGCCATGATCATTTCCGCACTGCCTCCTGACAGGCAGGCAGATGTGACCAGACGTATTGCGGTTATGGACAGGACAAGCCCGGATGTCATCAAAGACGTGGAAAAGGTGCTGGAGACGAAGCTTGCAAATCTGGTGACCCAGGACTACACCATCATTGGCGGTGTGGATGCGGTCGTAGATATTTTAAATACGGTGGACCGCGGTACAGAGAAGCATATTATGGAATCTTTGGAAATCGAAGAGCCGGAGCTGGCAGACGAGATCAGAAAAAAGATGTTTGTGTTCGAGGATATTCTTCTTTTGGACGACAGAGCCATCCAGCGTGTGCTGCGTGATGTGGACAATAACGATCTGGCGATTGCATTAAAGAGCGCCAATGAACAGGTACAGACGGCAATCTTTAACAATATGTCCAAACGTCTGGCTGTCATGATCAAAGAGGATATGGAATTCATGGGTCCTGTACGTATGAAGGATGTAGAAGAAGCACAGCAGAAGATTGTAAATATTATCAGAAAGCTGGAAGATGCAGGAGAAATTGTAATTTCCAGAGGCGGAGGCGACGAAATCATTGTCTAAAAATTTGCTGAAACAACAATTTACCCGCCTGAATACTGAAAATGTCAGAATCATCGATTCCAATACGGTATTGAAAAGAATTCTTCCCCAGGAGCCTGATGAGGACGGCTTTATAAAAGGCCTTGCCTCTGATGTGCTGACTGTAGAAACGCCTGCGTCTGATGAGGAAACGGTGCCGGAAGAAGCTGTGTATGAAGGTCCTTCCGCAGAGGAACTCATTGCAGAGGCCAGGCAGCAGATAGAGGACATGAAGGATGAGGCCAGAAAAGAAGCCCTGCGGGAAGCGGAACAGATCAGGGTAGATGCACAGGCTGCCGGTTACAGTGAAGGCAAGGAGAAAGCAGAGCGGGAATTAAAGGCGGCAGAGCAGAAACTGAAGGAAAGACAGAAGGAACTTGAGCAGGAGTACGAAGAGCAGCTGGATCAGATGGAGCCGGTGCTTGTGGATACCATTGCCGATATCTATGAGCATGTGATCAAAGTAGATCTTGCGCCTTATAAGGACATTGTGACCTATCTGGTCACCAGTACCCTGAAAAAGACAGGAGAGGGCAAACATTGTATCGTACATGTTTCCTCGGAGGATTATCCTTTTGTAAGCAGTCAGAAGAAACTGATTTCTGCCAGCCTTTCTTCCGGTACGGCCGTAGAATTTGTGGAAGATATTACTCTTGGCAGAAATGATGCACTGATTGAAACGGATGGCGGTATTTTTGACTGCGGACTGGGCACCCAGTTATCGGAACTGAAATCAAAGCTAAGGCTGTTATCCTATGAAAGAACCGAAGGAAAGTAGACGTATGGTGGATGTTTCCAAATACGAAAAATTAAAGACCGAAAATTTTTATCATAAACTTGGTAAGGTTGTAAATGCTGTCGGTCTGACTGTGGAATCCGCAGGTCCTGATGCCAGACTGGGAGATTTATGTGAAATATATACTGATGAACGGAGCAGTGAATCCGTTCTGGCAGAGGTGGTTGGCTTTAAGGACAAAAAGACCATTCTGATGCCCTATGAGGTGGTGGAAGGAATCGGTCTCGGCAGCATTGTGAAAAATGTAGGAGAGACATTCTGCGTATCCGTCAGTAACGACCTGTTAGGAAAGACGCTGGATGGTCTCGGCAGGGTGTGCAATCCCGGGGAAGGTACCGGACATGGCACCGTTAAGTCAGGAAAGCCGGGAAAGGATACTGCGGGTACCATCAGCTATCCTGTGGAAGCAACACCGCCGGATCCCATGAGCAGGGAAATTATAAGTGAGGTTCTTTCCCTTGGAGTTAAGGCAGTAGATGGTTTACTGACTGTCGGAAAAGGACAGCGTATCGGTATCTTTGCAGGCTCGGGTGTCGGAAAATCCACACTTATGGGTATGTTTGCCCGTAATACCAAAGCGGATGTGAATGTGATTGCCCTGATCGGGGAACGTGGCAGAGAGGTCAGGGAGTTTATTGAGAGAGATCTGGGCGAAGAAGGCATGAGGCGCTCGGTGGTGGTGGTGGCTACTTCTGATAAACCGGCCCTAGAAAGAAATAAAGCCGCCAAGACTGCTACGGCAATTGCAGAATTTTTCAGGGATCAGGGAAAAGATGTCCTGCTGATGATGGATTCCCTGACACGATTTTCCATGGCACAGAGAGAAATCGGTCTTGCCAGCGGAGAACCGCCTGTTTCCAGGGGATATCCGCCCAGTGTCTATTCGGAGATGCCAAAGCTTTTAGAACGTGCCGGAAGGGCAAAGGTCGGCTCCATTACAGGACTTTATACGGTTTTGGTAGACGGTGATGATTTTAATGAGCCCATTACGGATACGGCAAGAAGTATTCTGGACGGGCATATTGTGCTGGACAGAAAGTTGGGACATAAGAACCATTATCCGGCGATTGATGTACTGCAGAGTATTTCCAGATGCATGAGCCAGATCGTCACAAAGGAACACAAGAAGCTGGCGGGAAAGCTGAAAAATGTACTGGCGACCTATACCGAGGCGGAGGATCTGATTAATATCGGAGCTTATAAGGCAGGTTCCAATCCCAACATCGATTATGCAATATCAAAGATTGATGCGGTGAATGATTTCCTGTGCCAGGATACGGATGAAAAATTTGACTATGAAGAAACGCTGGAACTGCTTAAGAATTTATTTGAGGATACCTGATGGCTCGTTTTAAGTATAGAATGCAAAGCATTCTGAATGTAAAGTATAAGCTGGAAGAACAGGCAAAGACAGAGTTTTCTGCAGCTCAGGCGGCTCTTCTTCGGGAGGAAACCCGTCTGCAGGAACTAAAAGCACGGAAAAGAGCTTACGAAGAAGAAGCGGAAGCGCTTTTGCAGGGCAGACTGAACTTCCGGGACATATCCGATAACCGGCATGCAATAGATACCATGGATGAATATATCGGAAAACAGGAAAAAAGGGTACTTGCCGCTCAGGATAATCTTAAGAAGGCAAGTGATAAGCTGACACGCTCCATGCAGGAGAGAAAGATGCATGAGAAGTTGAAGGAGCATGCATTTGAGGAATTCCTTACCGAGGAAAAAAGTAAAGAAGGTAAGGAAGTAGACGAACTTACGAGTTATACCTATGGGCAGCGCATAAAAGACGCTGACAGACAATAAGGGTGATTGACATGGCAAAGACGATGGATCCTGCTGAAGCAGAGAAGAAAAAACTGCGGGATGAAAAGAAAAAATTAAAAGAAGAGCAGAAACGACAGAAAAAGGAAGCGAAAAAGCGTGCAAAGGAAATTGAAGCACAGGAAGCGGAGCTTTCTGCGGATGATGAGAGCGGCGGCTTTTTTACGGTGCTTGCCACACTGGGAATTATTGCTGTATGGCTTGCGATTTTATGTGTGGTCATCAAACTGGATGTGGGTGGTTTCGGCTCCAAGGTTCTGACACCGCTATTAAAGGATGTGCCGGTGGTAAATATGATTCTGCCCGGGAACAAGGATACTGACGGGAATATTGCAACCGACAATGGCGGATACACCAATTTACAGGCAGCTACCGATCAGATTAAATCTTTGGAGCTGCAGCTGCAGCAGGCACAGAGTGAGAATCTTTCCCTGCAGGAGGAAATCACGAACCTGAAAGCGGAAAATGTAAGACTGCAGGAGTTTGAAGATAAACAGGTGGAATTCCAACGGATCAAAACAGAATTTTTTGAGAATGTGGTATATGCAGAGAACGGACCCGGAGCAGAGGAATATAAGAAATATTATGAAGCCATGGATCCGGCTACGGCAGAATATCTGTATAAGCAGGTAGTAGCACAGCTTGAAGAGGATAAGGCCATTCAGGATTATGCAGCGGCTTATTCCTCCATGAAGCCCAAGAGTGCGGCTGCCATCTTCGAACAGATGACGGACAACCTGAATCTGGCTGCCCGTATCTTAAAGACCATGAGCGCTGAAAGCAGAGGAGATATCCTGGCTGCCATGGATCCGGAAATTGCGGCAAAACTTACGAAAATTATGGATCCGGAGTCTTAAGGACACAGCGCTTCATGCCGATATAAAATATGTACTTTGAAAATTTAAGAAAGGAGGAAGACCGATGACAAACATTCCTGTAAGCGCAAGTGCAAAAACTTACTTTGCAGGCGGTACACAGGCAAAAGCCACGCAGGCGTATTCGGATGCAGACAAGGGCTTTTCCGATATCCTGAAGAACCAGAAGGGCAGCGTAAAAGAAGATATTACAAAGACTGCGCAGAATCCGGTGAATGAGGGCAAGGCGAAGGCAGAAAAACTTTCCGGTAAAGAAACCTCACAGGGGACGACTCCCAAAGAAAACGTTTCCGGGGAAACAGTCAGGGAAGATGTCACGAAGGATGTCACAAAAGATGCGGGTGCAGACCTTCAGGAAAAGGTGACAGAAGCTGCGGATGAGATGCTTAAGAAAACGGCTGAGGAACTCGGTATCAGCGAAGATGAACTTCTTTCCGTGTTACAGAGCCTGTTTATGACTCCGGCAGATCTTTTACAAACGGACGGGTTGAAAGAGGTACTCTTAAGTGTATCCGGTGAAGAAGATTTTGCAGGCTTTATCACCAATGAGCAGCTGTTTACTTCTTACCGCAATCTGACGGAAAATCTTGACCAGACAGTTTCTGAGGTGGCTTTGGCTACGGGACTTTCCGAAACGGAAGTAGAGGAACTTTTCCGGGATTTCCTGCAGAATCCCGAAGGTGCGGAAACAGTGGAGGAAGTGGAACAGGAAACAGCCGGACCGGTAAAGGAAAATAACCGTGAGGAGTATCTGACTGGAAGCGGAAAAGAAGAAGATCTGCAGGCAACAGGTAAAGAAACGGTAAGTGTTGCCGGAGTGGAAGACAAAAAGGAAACCGGCAGAAACGCAAATGATTTTGCAGACAGCCAGACCCATGTTTTTGCACAAAAGATGCAGACGCAGCAGACAGAAAGTATACAGCCCGGCGAAAGCGTGTATGAGTATTTTGATACGGATACCGAAAATATCCTGCGGCAGATTACGGATTACATGAGAGGGCAGGTTACAGATGACGTATCGGAAATGGAAATGCAGCTTCACCCGGCAAGCCTCGGCACACTGCATATTCACCTGATTTCCAAAGAAGGTGTGCTCACAGCACAGTTTACGGCACAGAATGAGACCGTGAAAGCAGCGCTGGAAAGCCAGATGGTAACATTGCAGGATACCTTCAGGGAGCAGGGGATTACCGTAGAATCTATTGAAGTAATGGTTTCCAGCCACAAATTCGAGCAAAGCTACGAAGAAGCCGAAAACAGTACCGGCAATGGCAACGGACAACCCGGGCGTCACAAAGCAAGAAGGATCACCAGCATTACCATGGACAATGAAGAACTGACCGAGGAAGAAATCCTTGCAAAAGAAGTCCTTATGGCAAGCGGCAGTACGGTAGAGTACATGGCCTAAAATGAAACAAAAGAAAGGATGTGAGAAAAATGGCATCACCGGTAGCAGAAGTACAGGACGGTAAAATTGTAAACCAGACAACGGGAAACACAAAAAAGACCACAAATGGCAACGGTATGGACAAGGAAGCGTTCCTGCAGCTTTTGGTAGCACAGATGAAGTACCAGGATCCCCTGGAACCCACTTCCAACACAGAGTACATATCCCAGTACGCACAGTTTTCACAGGTTGAATCCCTGCAGAGCATGAGCAACAACATGGATTTGCAGAGAGCAAGCAGTCTGGTTGGCAAAGAGGTTTATGTGGAGACCACCAATGCAAGCGGCGAGACGGTAACGGTACAGGGCAGAGTTGACTATGTCACATACAAAAACGGAAAAGCGTATGTGTATGTAAATGAAAAAGAATACGCACTGGATGATATTAAGACGGTTCTGGATTCCGATTATACGGATGCATGCACTCTGGCTTATAATTTCCTGGCCTGCTTAAACAAACTTCCCAGTCTTGAAAACTTAAGTCTTGCAGATGAAGAAACCGTAACGGGACTGGCAAATATCTACGACAATATGACTTCATACCAGAAGAGCTTCATTGCATCAGAAAAAGTCGAAGCACTAAAGAAATATGTGGAAAAGATTGCGGAACTGAAGAAAGCGGAAGGCACGGATGCATAGGCGCGGATGTACACGAAACAGGCACAGGGAGGTGGCAGGATGAACATTCAAAAAAGCAGTTTCCCCTCCATTGAGCAGTTACAGGACCAGTATTTATCACAGGGCAGAAAGCCTGAGAAACAGACAGACGGAAACATATCTTTCCGGGAAATCTTAGAAAATCAGGAAAACCTTAAATTTTCCAAACATGCATCAGGCAGAATGAAAAGCCGGAATATCACGCTGACACAGTCGCAGCAGCAGCGATTACAGGACGGCATGATAAAAGCAGGACAAAAAGGTATTCAGGAATCCCTGGTAGTGGTGGATGAACTGGCATTTATTGTGAACATTCCCAATAAGACCGTGATTACGGCAATGGATCGGGCAGACACCAAAGACAATGTATTTACAAATATAGACGGAGCGGTATTTATGTAGCCGGACCTTAACGGGGGCACATTTTTTCCGGACTGACAGAAGGAAAAAGCTTCGTACAATAAGGAGGTCATTCATTATGATGAGATCACTTTTTTCTGGTGTATCGGGTTTAAAGACCCATCAGACCAGAATGGACGTAATTGGTAACAATATAGCTAATGTTAACACAACCGCATATAAATCCAGCAGCATGGTATTCAGCGACATGATCAGCCAGACTACGCAGAAGGCATCCGGACCCAATGCCAAGACAGGTACCGGTGGTGTAAATGCAAGACAGATCGGTCTGGGCGTTAAGACAGGTGCCATCAATACCAATATCAGCGGACAGGGTGCTGCACAGTCTACCAATAACCCGTTTGATATCATGATCAGCGGCAGCGCTTTCTTTATCGTAAGCAACGGCAGCCAGAATTTCTTTACGAGAGACGGTTCTTTCTATGTGGATGCTGCCGGAAACCTGGCCATGACCAGCAACGGATACAATGTCATGGGATGGCAGGTGGATCCGGAGACCAATAAGATCAAACCGGACACGGTATCTGCTTTGCGCATCATGG
>JBJFCA010000243.1:0-7274 GCA_051888725.1 Lachnospiraceae bacterium | reverse complement strand
TCCCCCACCTCCCATTTTGAAATGGTTTGTCTGGAAACATTTAAACGATTGGCAAGTTCTTCCTGGGATAATCCTTTTTGTTTGCGAAGATTATACAGTTTATTATTAAATTCCATTATTACCATTCCCGCCTTTCCATCTTTTTGCCATAACAAACAAAAGCATTCCTAACACGACCGTCGTAATAACGCTCGCTTCTATTCCGTATTCTGCGCCATTAAGCATGTTTGCATCTTTTACACTAAAAAGAATTGCACCTTTTGAAACACTTTCACTTCCACTTAAGGACAATCCCATAATCACGTATAACATAAAATTCCATACACTATGCAATCCACAGGCAATCCATATATTAGAGCGCCACAAAACAAGTTCTGAAAAAACAATTGAAATCAAATATAAATTTACAATTCCTACTATAGCATATATCAAATCCGATTCCAATAAGCCAGGCAAATGTGGAAGGGTAAATGCACCGGAACTAATCATAATTGCCGGCAAAACAGATATTCTCTTTTTCAGCGAATGCAACAGAAATCCTCTGCACATGATTTCTTCCGCAGCACCTTGAATACAAAATGCTATTGCCCATAAGACAAGGCTTTTTATATCTACATTCGTATTTAATCCGTCAAACGTCATGGAACCCAAAATGCAACAGATACTTATTATGATAAACAGCAGAATCACAGCAAGCAATGCTCCTGCCAAATAATCTATCGCATTTCCTGAAAACCCTATTGATTGAATCGTTTTCTTCTCAACAAATCTCCAATAAAATAATGTTATGAATGCAAAAAAGATAAATCCATAATAAACGAATAACTCGGCAATTTGCCCTGTCGGCATTACACCGTTCAATGGATCATATCCCATGCCATATAAAATCCCAATGATTACTCCTTCTCCTAAAACTGCCGAAAAACCATATATCAGGATGAATGCCAACAATTTTTTTATTATATATTCAGCAATTGACATATTTGTTTCGTTGTTGAATGGGCATAGATTGTAAATAATACTCTTCTTCATCAATGATTCCTCCTTATTGCATTACTTGATGAAAACATCGTATTATTTTGGTGCTAAAATTACCACCAACCATATCAAACAATCCGTCAACCATCTTTAACACTTCTGTGAATTCCGGTTGCAAAGCCTTATCTAATCGGTGTAATGTCGTGATAATTTAAATCACCTGTTTTTTCTGCCAGTGTCCTGTCCGGTACCACAGGTAAGAAATCAAAAAGTTCACACCCCATCCGATGGGAACGGCCCACCACACCGCATCTACGCCAAAATAGGGAGCCCCAAGCCTTGCAAACAGTACTCTGATGGAAAGATTGGCAAGATTTGCTACCATATACACATTTACATCTCCTGCCCCACGTAACACTCCGTCCGTAGTCGCTTTGCATCCGATTAACACAAAAAACAGACTGATAAACCGCAAATACCTTTTCCCCGTCTCCAGCGCTGCCAGACTTTCCCCGCTTTCCAAAAATATCTGTATGAGTCCTGTATGAAACACCTGCAGAATAACTGCAATCACCAAAGCAAAAATTCCTACCATGCAAAGCCCGGCATGGTATCCTTTTTTTACTCGCTTTGGCTGTCCGGCACCCAAGTTCTGTGCCGTAAAGGTGGAAACCGCATTCCCTGTGGCAATCATCGGTACAATGCAGACTGACTCAATCCGCGTCCCTGCAGAATACCCCGCAAGCACCGACGAACCAAAACCGTTTACCACAGACTGCACAAGCAGCATGCCGATGCTCACAATGGACTGCTGGGCAATGGATGGTATGGCAATCCGTGTTCCCCGGCGCAGCATATCGATACTGTAAATAGTCGTTATTCTTTTCTCTTTCGAAGCTTCCTGTCCCTTTTTTACTTCATGTTCCTTTGTTGCCTCCTGCTCTGAAAAGTCCCGCAGCACAAATAACAATATCACAAAGGAAATCACCACAGAAATCCCCTGCGCAATGACTGTAGCAATTGCCACGCCTGCCACACCCATATGCAGGCTTCGCACCATATAAATATCCAGCAAGACATTGCTCACAGAAGAAAAAAGAAGAAGCAGTAAGGGAATCATGGATTTCCCCAGTGCATTAAAGACAGCGGAAAGGACATTATACATAAAAAGAAAAGGTAAGCCGCAAAAGTAAATGGACAGATACCGCATAGCGTCCTTCAGGATATTATCAGGCGTCTTTAAGGCAATCAGGATTTCTTCATTCCATAAAAATCCGAAAACAGCAAGTATTATACTAAAAAGCAGGAAGCTAATCAGTGCTGTGGAAATACTGGTCTTCATTTTTCCATACTCACCCGCGCCCAGATACTGACTGGTCAGCACACTGGCGCCAATGCCTCCTCCAATGGCAATCATGATAAAAACCGTGGTCAGGGAATAGGATGCCCCTACTGCCGCCAGTGCGTCTTCTCCCACGTATCTTCCTACAATCACGGAATCTGCCATATTGTAAAACTGCTGGAATAAATTGCCTATAATCATCGGCAGTGCAAAGAAAAACAACACACTGCCCACATTGCCCGTAAGCATTTTTTCTTTTTTCATAACACGAGATCCTTCCTTCATGTGTACCATACATGTTCTCTTTTCATCATATCATATACAAATAGCTTTTTTTCATGAATTTTATTGTTGACATCTTCAGGTAATTATGCTTATATGTATATATGAACATTCATTCATGTGTTCAATTGGAGGGGCGGAGCAGGAAAACCCGTTCCCCGTTAGGCATTTGCAGATTGCCGGAGCAGGAAATCTGTTTCCCGTTAGGCATTTGCAGATTGCCGGAGCAGGAAATCTGTTCCCCGTTAGGCATTTGCAGATTGCCGGCATATAAAAAATTGTTTTCTCTTTTTTTATCTGCTGCAATTTTGTATTTTTTGCCTATAATTCTCCGGGAACCGGCATTTTTATCTGTTTTCAAAGCGTGTGAAAGACAGATAATGACTCAAAAATGCCTGATATTATAGGTTATTTTGTCAAAAAACCTGCTGATAAATCTGCTATTTTCAATTTTTTATAGGAAAGCTGCCTCCCATTACATTACAATCATTTATCAGGAAAGCAGACTCCCATTGGGTTGCACTATAAAGACAGGAACTATCAAATAAAAAGAAAGAATTGAGGATAACTTATGAATGAAAAGTCAATACTGAGCGAGCAGAAGCATAAGAAGCTTGAACAGCACGAAGCCCACGAGCATATGGAACATGAACACATCGCCTGCTGTGACCATGAACATCCCCACAATGAACATGACACGGAGGCGCACGATGCCTGCGAATGCGGGCACGAGCACTGCCACGATGAACATGAACACGACCATCATCACGAACACCACCACGGGAATTCTGAACACGAAGCGCACAAAGAGTCAGAACATAATGGTTCCACCACACAAGAAGCAGATACAGAGATGCCTCATACAAAGGCTCCCTTAACTGTCTATATTGTAGAAAACCTTGACTGTGCAAACTGTGCTGCCAAAATGGAACGTAAGATACAGTCCCTTCCCGGCGTGGAATATGCATCCCTGACCTTTGCCACCAAACAGCTCCGTATTGCTGCAAGGAATCAGGAAAAACTCCTTCCCGCAATCGTAGAAGCATGTAAGTCAGTGGAACCGGATGTCACCGTGATTCCCCGTGATGTGCAAAAAAAGAAAAGTGATGAAGAGCCCCAAAATGAAAGCAGAAAAGACATGATCTGTATTCTTTCCGGTGCCGTCCTTTTAGTGGCTGCGAAGCTTCTGGAAAAAGCATTTCCCTTACCCGCGCTTGTCATTTACATTTGCGCCTACCTGATCTTAGGACTGGAAATTGTCTTCACTGCCGTCAAAAACCTATTCAAAGGCAATATGCTGGATGAAAATTTCCTGATGAGCATTGCTACCATTGGTGCTTTTGCCACAAAAGAGTATCCGGAAGCAGTCGGTGTCATGCTCTTCTACCGCATCGGTGAATGGTTTGAAGAAAAGGCTGTGGAAAGAAGTCGCAGCCAGATTATGGATGCTCTGGACTTACGTCCCGAAACGGTACAGCTTGTACAGGGTGATGATGTCACCACGATTCCTGCAGACCAGGCAAAGATAAGCGACATCGTTCTCGTACGTCCCGGCGACCGCATCCCCTTAGATGGTGTAATCATTGAAGGGGAAAGCAGAATTGATACTTCCGCCATCACCGGAGAACCGGTTCCCGTTTCCGCAGGGATAGGCGCTTCCGTTCTTTCCGGATGCATGAATCTGAATGGTGTATTAAAGCTGAAAGTAGAAAAACCGCTCTCAGAATCCATGGTAACCAGAATCCTTAATTCCGTGGAAAATGCTGCTGCCGGGAAGCCAAAGATCGACCGCTTTATCACCAGATTTTCCAGAATCTATACACCTTTTGTGGTACTTTTAGCCCTATGTACCGCCATCATCCCTTCCCTTATTACCGGTGACTGGAACAAATGGGTTTATACGGCTCTTACCTTTCTCGTCATCAGCTGTCCCTGCGCCCTGGTCTTAAGTGTCCCTCTTGCCTTTTTCTCAGGTATCGGCGCCGGATCCAAAAAGGGAATCCTGTTTAAGGGCGGTCTGTCATTAGAGGCCTTAAAAAATGTAAAAGCAGTTGTCATGGATAAAACGGGAACCATTACCAAAGGAAATTTCATGGTACAGGAAATCGTTTCTTTAGATGCCTCCTGTGATGAACGGGAAATTCTAAAGGTTGCCACCTCCTGTGAAGCTTCTTCCACTCATCCGATTGCCTACAGCATCAGGCAGAAAGCGAAAAGCCTTGCACTTACTGACCTCTATACTGGAAAAATCACAGAGATTTCAGGCCATGGCATCGAGCTTGCCGCAGAAGGCCACACCTATCTGTGTGGCAGTAAAAAACTTTTATCTGAAAACGGTATTGATACATCCGCCTATGATAAAGCCGCTGATTCTTATGGTACAGAAGTACTGCTTGCCAAGGACCGGGTGCTGATTGGCTTTCTGAAAATCGCCGATACCATCAAAGAAGAAGCAGCTCCTTCCATTGCCGCACTTAAAAGTAAGGGTATCACCACTGCCATGCTGACAGGCGATACGGAGGAAAATGCCAGAAAAGTATCTGAAATGGTGGGCATTGATCTTTACTACGGAAGACTTCTGCCGGAAAACAAGTTAAGCAAGTTAAATGAAATCCGGGAAGCAAAAGGTGCCGTTATGTTCGTAGGTGACGGTATCAATGATGCACCCGTACTGGCAGGTGCCGATGTAGGCGCTGCCATGGGCAGTGGTGCTGACGCAGCGATGGAAGCAGCCGATGTGGTCTTCTTAAACTCCGATATGCAGAGCATCCCCACTGCTATAAACATTGCCAGACGCACCGGCAGAATCGCCATGCAGAATGTCATTTTTGCTCTTACTATAAAAGCGCTGATCATGATCCTCGGTCTCGCCGGTATTGCCTCCATGTGGCTGGCTGTATTTGCCGACACAGGCGTGGCTATGCTTTGTATCATAAATTCCATTCGGATTCTTTATCAGAAATAGATGCAGACTTATTTTATGCCCGGGGCAACTTCCCCGGGCATATTTTTCATTATATTTCTGATAAGTATGTGTGGCTTAGCTTCCTCTCGCATACCATTTTCTTGTTTCCTGCTGTTTAGTATGATGCCTCCGGCTTTCTCTCTCATACCATTTCCCTGTTTCTCTCGTTTTAGTATGACGCCTCTGGCTTCCTCTCGCATACCATTTCACTGTTTCCTGCTGTTTAGTATGACGCCTCCGGCTCCCTCTCGCATACCATTTCACTATTTCCTGCTGTTTAGTATGACGCCCCTGGCTTCTTCTCTCATACCATTTCACTATTTCCTGCTGTTTAGTATGACGCCTCCGGCTCCCTCTCGCATACTATTTCACTATTTCCTGCTGTTTAGTATGACGCCCCTGACTTCCTCTCTCATACCATTTTCCTGTTTCTGGCTGTTTAGTATGACGCCCCTGGCTTCCTCTCTCATACCATTTCACTGTTTCCTGCTGTTTAGTATGATGCCTCCGGCTTCCTCTCTCATACTATTTCACTATTTCCTGCTGTTTAGTATGCGCAGACTGGCATTTTCCCTCATACCATTTCACTATTTCCTGCTGTTTAGTATGCACAGACTGGCTCCTGCTCTCATACCATTTCACTGTTTCTGGCTGTTTAGTATGCACAGACTGGCTCCTGCTCTCATACTATTTCACTGTTTCCTGCTGTTTAGTATGCACAGACTGGCAGTCTCCCTCATACTATTTCACTGTTTCCTGCTGTTTGGTATGACTAAACATACTATCAGTAAAGACAAAAAAGCAAAAAAGATAAAAGGCAAAGAAGATAAATAACAGATGATGATAAAAAACGGATGGTGATAAATAACAGACAAAGATAAATACCAGACAAAGATAAATACCAGAAGAAGAGCCGGCACAATACCGGCTCTTCTTCTTGGCGTTTTTAATATTTTATTTCATTCATAGACACATCTCTCTGCAGACCAATTAGACCATGAGTCTATCCCGCCTACAAATGTGGCAATAGTGATATGGAATACATCTGCCACACAGATTACGTTGGTCGCATGAACGAGAACTGCCACATATATTATGGTTCATATGTTTCCGGTATCGGTGCTTCCTTCTGAACAGTTCCAAACGGATGATGAGGCGGTGCATATACCGAATACAGCTTTAACGGTACATATCCGCAATTCACGATATTATGCCAGGTACCAGCAGGTATCATGATTGCAGAACGCTTATCCACACGCTCCACATCTCTTAATGTGCCTCTTGTTTCCCCAAACTGTACCGTACCACATCCCTCTTCAATCCGTATAAACTGATCCGTATCTTCATGTATTTCAACACCAATACTCTCTCCCACAGGAATACTCATCAGTGTCACCTGCAGGTATTTCCCGGTCCAAAGTGCCGTACGGTAATTGGTGTTTCCCTTGGCTGCACCTTCCATGTTTACCACAAATGGCTGCCCACCATAATCCTGCACATTGATCATGCATCTGCAATCCTGTTTTCTATACATGCGCCACTCCCCAAACCGATAAAACCTTTTGTTATCAGTCTATGCGGGAAGGATAAGATTAAGAACGACAGGCTGTTTTCAATGGTAATGGTTTATCTCTATTTATATCTTACCGCCATAATAATTTGTTTCTTTAATTGGTTTTACCTCATACTCTTACTAAAATGCCAGTC
>JBJFCA010000242.1:0-7292 GCA_051888725.1 Lachnospiraceae bacterium | reverse complement strand
AAGCGTAAGTTCTTCGCCTTCTTCCGTTAAGACCGTGACAGTATCCACTACCTGCTTCATCTCACCGTCATAAGCTCCTGCATTCATTCTGACGGCACCGCCTATGGTCCCCGGTATACCTGCTGCAAATTCCAGACCGGTGAGACTGTAATCTGCCGCCAGTGCCGCAACTTTTGCAAGGCTTGCGCCTGCTGCCGCATAAATATGTTTTCCGTTCAACCGGATTTCATCCATTTTCTTTCCGAAATGCAGGACAATGCCGTCAAAACCTCTGTCGCTGACCAAGAGATTACTTCCGTTCCCCATGATAAAACAGGGAATGTCTACTCTCTTTATATACTGCAACAGCTTTCCTGTCTGCATCCGGGGTGAAACTTCTATAAAGCATGCAGCATTTCCGCCTACCCTGAAGGTTGTATGATTTTTCATAGGTTCCTCAAAATGCAGATCCTCCGCAGGAACAAACCGCTGCAATGCTTCTTTCACTGTCTGACTAATCATGTTTTATTTCCCTGAATTTCTTTATTCTCATAATATTCCGAACGAAGCTATACGTTCTCTCCATTTGCATCCAGCACTAATTTGGCCGCGCCGAAAATACCGGCATCGTTTCCAAGCTTTGCCAGTGCAAATTCCACATCCCGGCAGCCTCTGAATGCATACTGCATATAGTAAGGCTTCACATATTCAAACAGCACTTCCCCTGCTTTGGAGACACCGCCGCCTATTACAAATACCTTGGGATTCACCACTGCAGCCACGGCTGCCAGTCCCTTTCCCAGGTACTCACCGAACTGCTCCGCAATTTCAACAGCCACCTTGTCCCCGTACTTGACCGCATCCCATACAGCCTTTGCAGAAATCTCTTTATCACGAAGGACACTGGGCTCTGCGTCCTTTTCCAGTCTCTTCTTGGCAAGCCTTGTAATGCCGGTTGCAGATGCATACTGCTCCAGACAACCGATATTATGGCAGCCGCATTCTTCTGTTTCCTGATCCTCCACGTGAATATGTCCGATCTCACCGCCGGCTCCGTTTGCACCGGTTACCATCTGACCGTTGCAGATAATACCGCCGCCTACACCGGTTCCCAGGGTCACCACTACCAGATCTTTATAGCCTTTGCCGCCGCCCTGCCACATTTCACCAAGTGCCGCCACATTGGCATCATTGCCTGCCATAACAGGTACGTTTAAGTTTTTCTGAAAAGCCTCCGGTATATTAAATACCGTATCCCATCCCAGATTAGCAGTCTTATATACTGTTCCCTGTGCATCCACCGGTCCCGGCACCCCGATACCGACACCTGCCACTTCTTCTGTTTCGATATCCATTTTTTGAAGGGTATCTTTGATGCTGTCCGCTATATCCGGCAGCACTCTTTCTCCGCCGTTTGCAGTCACGCTGGGAATTTCCCATTTTTCCAGCAGGTTTCCGTTTCTGTCAAATAATCCCATTTTCACAGTGGTACCGCCCACATCCACACCAAATACATATTTTTTCATTTCCGCTTATCCTCTCTTTCCCATTATCTTCCTTCTAATTATATTATAAATTATTGAATTCCTCGTCCTCTTCGTCTTCTTCCCGTTTTCTGGCCAGAGAATTCTGTACACGTGTATAAAGCTCCTGTGCGGCATTGTAGCCCATCTTTTTCTGTCTGTGGTTGACTGCTGCCGTCTCACAGATGACTGCCAGATTTCTGCCGGGACGGATGGGAAGTGTATAACATACGACCTTATTGCCCAGATATTCCGTATACTCTTCCTCCAGTCCCAGGCGGTCGTATTCCTTATCTTTATCCCAGTCTTCCAATTTGATTACCAGATCCACGGACTGCGTATCCTTTACACTGGCCGCACCAAACAGAGCCTTCACATCCACAATGCCGATACCACGCAGTTCAATCAGATGCTTTGTGACATCCGGTGCAGAGCCTACCAGGGTATCGTCGCTTACCTTTCTAAGCTCTACCGCATCATCCGTTACCAGTCGGTGACCTCGCTTAATCAGTTCCAGAGCAGCTTCCGACTTACCAATGCCACTTTCACCGGTAATCAGTACGCCTTCGCCGTATACATCCACCAGAACACCGTGTACGGAAATGCAGGGTGCCAGCTTCACATTCAGCCAGCGGATTGCCTCTGCCATAAACACAGAAGTGTTCTTTCGGGTAGAAAATACAGGTCTGCCATATTTACGCGCAATTTCCAGAAACAGCGGATCCGGCTGCAGTTCTCTGCAGAAAACCACGCAGGGAATATCATATGACATCAATTGGTCATATACCGTGCGTTTCCGTTCCTCGCTGAGGCTCTCCATATAAGTATATTCCACGAAACCAATTACCTGCAGTCTGCTGGAATCAAAGTGTTCAAAATAACCTGCCATCTGCAATGCCGGTCTGTTCACATCCGGCATGGTGATTCTGATTCCCTTGATATTGATATCCGGGGTCAGATTCTCCAATTTGAACTTTTCCATAACCTGCTCCATTTTTACACTTGCCATACCCATACCTCACTTTTTATTCTGTTTACTGCACATCAAAAGCCTGTTTTATTTTAGCACAGGTGGTTGTTTTTGCATAGCGTCAAAAAAAGAAACAATCTGACGTGCCACGTTTTCCGGTATCTCCGGCACCTGTGTCAGTTCCTCCACGGATGCATTTTTAATATCCTCAATAGACTTAAAATGCCGCATCAGTGCTTTCCTTCTTTTAGGTCCCACACCGGGAATTTCATCCAGCACGGATTTCACCTGACTTTTCGACCGCAGGGACCTGTGATATTCAATGGCAAACCGGTGTGCTTCATCCTGAATTCTCGTAATCAGCTTAAAGCCCTCGGAACGGGTGTCAATCGGGAGCTCCACATTATTATAATAAAGCCCCCTGGTCCTGTGGTTGTCATCCTTTACCATGCCGCACACAGGTACGTGAATGTTAAGCTCTTTAAGCACCGAAAGGGCAATATTGACCTGTCCCCTGCCGCCATCCATCAGAATCAGATCAGGAAACCTGGTAAAGCTGCCCAGGGAAAGGTCCATTTCTTTTTCCTGTAAGCGGATCTGTTCTTCAAAGCCATGCCGGAAGCGTCTGGTCAGCACCTCCCGCATGCAGGCATAATCATCCGGTCCTGCCACGGACTGAATCCTGAATTTACGGTAATCACTTCTCTTGGGTTTTCCTTTTTCAAACACCACCATAGAGCCCACGTTGGCAAAACCGCTGATATTACTGATATCAAAAGCCTCCATCCTGTTGATACCGGGCAGATTAAGCAGTTCGGCAATCTCCTTCACAGCACCGATAGTTCTGCCTTCCTCCCTCTCCAGTCTTTCCCTGTCCTTGGTCAGTACCAGATTGGCATTTTGTGCAGCCAGTTCCATCATCTTCTCACGGGTTCCGATTTTAGGAATGAGAATTTTTACTTTACCTTCTTTTTTTTCTGTCAGCCATTCTTCTAACAGGTCTTTTTCTTCGACTTCATACTGCAGCATAATCTCTCTCGGAATAAAGGGTGTTCCTGCATAGAACTGCTTCACAAAGTCCTGAAGGATTTCCGCCTTCTTTACGCCCTCTGTGTGGGTCATATAAAAATGCTCCCGACCGATCAGGCGTCCGTCACGCACAAAAAAGACCTGCACTACAGCATCCTTATCATCCTGTGCGAGTGCGATGATATCGCGATCTTCCCCTACACTGTCGGAGATTTTCTGTTTTTGGGAAACTGCTCTGACACTGTTTAAAAGATCCCGGTATCCGGCTGCTTCCTCAAATTGGAGCTGTTCGCTTGCCTGCTGCATTTTGCCTTCCAGTTCCTTTAAAATGGGCTGATAATTGCCGTTTAAGAAATTTAATGCCTTTTCCACCTGATCCCGGTATGCCTCCCTGTCAATCAGGTTCTGACAGGGTGCCGAACACTGTCCGATGTGGTAGTTTAAGCAGGGACGGCCCTCCCCAATATCCTTTGGCAGGCTGCGATTACAGGTACGCAGCTTATACAGCTTGTTTAAAAGCTCAATGGTGTCCTTTACGGCTCCTGCGCTGGTATAGGGACCAAAATATCTGGCTTTATCTTTCTTCATCTCCCTGACAAAAAGAATCCTCGGATAGGCTTCCCCCACTGTCACCTTAATGTATGGATATGTTTTGTCATCCTTTAACAGGGTATTGTATTTAGGCAGATGCTCCTTGATCAGATTATTTTCCAGAATCAGTGCCTCCAGTTCGGAATCCGTTACAATATATTCAAACCGGGCAATCAGAGAGACCATCTTGTCAATCTGCGGTCCCCTGCCGATATTCTCACGAAAATAGGAACGCACCCTGTTGCGCAGATTCACCGCTTTTCCCACATACAGAATGGTATCCTGCTCATCATGCATAATATAAACGCCCGGCTTAGTGGGAAGTTTTTTTAATTCTTCTGCAATACAAAAAGCCATTTCTGCTCCTTCCGAAACACAAAAGCCGTACCTGCGCTGATACGGCTTTTTGCAAAATAACGCATTTAGCGTGTTTTAGAAAACATGATTAGAGAAAATGCCTTTCTCTTCCTGTTCAGGTTCCGTCTTCTCAGGCTCCTTCTTTTCAGGCTCTTTCTGCTCAGGTTCCGTCTTTTCAGGCTCCTTCATTTCAGATTCCTTCTGCTCAGACTTTTTCTCTTCCGGCTTCTTATCTTCCGGCTCCGGCAGACCTTTTTCCCGGCGGAAGATTTCCATGAATTCCTTACCGGTGATGGTTTCTTTTTCAATCAGAAAAGCAGCCAGTTTATCCATCAGTTCCCGGTTTTCGGAAAGCATCTGCTTTGCCTGTTCATAACTGTCCTTCAGGATGGCTATCACTTCTTTATCTACTTCGGCGGCAGTCTGATCACTGCAGATCATTTCGTCCCTGCCTTCCAGATATTTGCTTTCCACAGTAGCCAGACCCACCAGGCCGAAACGCTTGCTCATACCATACTGGGTCACCATGGCACGGGCGATATTGGTCGCTTTTTCAATATCATTGGCAGCGCCCGTAGTGACGGAATGGAATACCACTTCCTCTGCGGCACGTCCACCCACCAGGCTCACTAACATATTCCGAAGCTCTTCTTCGGAATTCAGATACTTTTCTTCTTCCGGCACCTGCATGACGTATCCCAGTGCGCCCATGGTTCTTGGTACAATGGTAATCTTCTGCACCGGTTCGGAATTTTTCTGCAGTGCGCTGATAAGGGCATGCCCCACCTCATGGTAAGAAACAATCTTTCTCTCTTCCTTGCTCATGATACGGTCTTTCTTTTCCTTGCCCACAAGCACCTGCTCCACAGCGTCAAACAGATCCTTCTGGCTCACATATTCCCTGCCGCTCTTTACGGCATTGATGGCAGCTTCATTGATCATATTGGCAAGATCCGCTCCCACCGCACCGCTGGTTGCCAGTGCAATGGCATCGAAATCCACTGTTTCATCCATTTTCACATCCTTGGCATGTACCTTCAGAATCTCCACGCGGCCCTTTAAATCCGGCTTGTCTACAATTACCCTTCTGTCAAAACGGCCGGGGCGCAGCAGCGCCTTATCCAGGATTTCGGGGCGGTTGGTAGCACCTAAAATCAGGATACCCTTGGAAGTGTCAAAACCATCCATTTCGGAAAGCAGCTGGTTTAACGTCTGTTCCCGTTCCTCGTTGCCGCCGCCGTATTTTGAATCCCTGCTGCGGCCGATGGCGTCGATTTCGTCGATGAAAATAATACAGGGAGCATTCTTGGTAGCTTCCTTAAACAGGTCACGGACACGGGATGCACCCACGCCCACATACAATTCAATAAAGTCTGAGCCCGCCAGGGAATAAAACGGTACTCCCGCTTCCCCCGCTACAGCCTTCGCCAGTAAAGTTTTACCGGTACCGGGAGGCCCCACTAAGAGAGCGCCCTTGGGAAGCTTGGCACCGATCTTGGAATATTTGGCGGGATTATGCAGGAAATCCACTACTTCCTGTAAAGATTCCTTCGCTTCATCTTCTCCTGCCACATCCTTAAAGGTAATGCCTGTTTCCTTCTGCACATAGACCTTGGCTGTGGATTTGCCCACGCTCATAGGCCCGCCGCCTTTGCTCATCTTCTTAAACAGGAAACTTAACAGTATCCAGAAGAGAATCAGCGGCAACACATAATATAAAAGAATTTCCATGATAAAGCCGGAGTTATCGGGAATATAACCCCATACCTCAATGCCGGCTTCCCGCAGTCTCTCAGGCAATGTATCATCTTCTACCAGTGCAGTATAATAGGTAGTCTTTTTTCCCATTCCGTAATACGGCAGCATGGGGTTTTCCTTGCCGTCTTTTTCATCTGTCAATTCAATATAGATTCTGTCGGACGCATAACGTACACATTTGATTTTGGTATTGGGCTGCCCTTCCACACGGCCTTCCTCCACCCAATCCATAAATTCCGAGTAGCTTTTCTGCTCCGTGGTGCTTCCGGAAACTGTCTTCATAAAGACACTTGTCAGTATCAGTGTACATAAAGCAGCCAGAAGCAGAAGGAAGAAATTTACCTTACGTGGATTCTGATTGCCTGTTCCGCCCTGATTGCCGCCCCCCTGGCCATTTTCGTTTTGATTCATCTGATCATCCATACTTTTTCTCTTTCTTATTTTTACTTTTTGTTTACAGTTTCATAAACAGGATCGCAGGTCACTTCACAATCCAACTTCTGGAACATCTTTCTGTCCACAGAGGAAAGCATGACACTGGAATGTACCTGACAGCCCTTTAAGGCGGAGAGCATGGACAAAGCCTTCGCTGCATCCTTATTTTCGGCTGCCGTTGTGGATAAGGCAATCAGCACCTCGTCCGTATGCAGTCTGGGATTTTTACTGCCTAAATACCGGATCTTCAGCGTCTGGATCGGTTCTATGGCAGACGGTGAAATAATATGTTTTTCATGAGGTATGCCTGCCAGTTCTTTTAAGGCATTTAAAAGTACGGCAGCACTGGGGCCCAGCAGTTCTCCGGTCTTGCCGGTGATGATTTTTCCGTCCGGCAGTTCCAGCGCCACGGCAGGATGCCCGGTTTCTTCCGCTCTCTTTGCGGCTGCCGGTACCACTTTTCTGTCTGCTGTGGTCAGGTGCTCCTGATTCATCAGCATCTGGATCTTAATGACCTCTTCTTCTGACCGGCTGCCGTCTGCAACTCCCATTACCGCCTGATAATACCTGCGGATAATTTCCTGCCTTGATGCCTCCCTGCAGACTTCATCATCCACGATACAGTTTCCTGCCATGTTGACGCCCATGTC
>JBJFCA010000241.1:0-7554 GCA_051888725.1 Lachnospiraceae bacterium | reverse complement strand
AATGTTTAATGTATTAGAAAACCTGTTGATTTTGCACTGAGTTTTTCATTTAAGGCAGAGAACAGATGGAACAACCATTGAAGCGGATGGCAGAAAGGCAGGAGTAAGAATGAAAAATGTTTTATTTTACGGCATCACCGGTTTTATGATTCTGGTGACATGGCTGGCAGTGGCAGGTATTGTAAACAGCAGAAACAACGACATACGGTTTGAAGAAGAGTATTACGCAGTTTGCGAAAAGGAATATCTCGGTAAGATCCGGGATTACTTAAATGAAAATGGATTGAAAAACAGCGGCGTCATGCTGAACCGGACGGTTTATGAAGATGGCAGCAGGGAATACCATATTTCCATCCATCATGATAAAACAGAAAGGTTAAGCGAAACGGAACTGGAAAACATAAGGGAGAATCTGGAAAAACAGGCTTTCCCGGCAGAAAATGCAAGCTTTGTTTTCTCGTTTACGTAAGACTGCCGACTGCGGAAGAGAGGAGAAAAATATGATCCGCACGCCAAAGGCAAATGAAATTTACAAACATTTTAAGGGCAATTTGTATCAGGTGATAACGGTGGCAGAGCATTCCGAGACCGGAGAAGAGCTGGTGATCTATCAGGCGCTTTACGGAGAAGGAAAAGTATATGCCAGAGAGCTTACAAACTTCTGTGAGGAGCTGGACCGGGAGAAATATCCGGAAACCGCACAGACACACCGGTTTGAATTGCAGGAACAGGAAGAAAAAGCATTAGATCCGTTTGTGGTGGATTTTCTGGATGCAGATAACTGTGAAGACAGATTAAATATTCTGGCCGGATGCAAGCATCATATAACGGATGACATGATCAATACCATGGCAATGGCGATTGATGTGGAGGTACCGGAAGGAAACCTTATGGACAGGTACGACAATCTAAAAAACTGCCTTCTGACAATTAAAAAATTTGAAGGCAGAAGGCTCCGCTGACCTGTATCTTTCCTTCCATCCATCCGGTGCACAGACATGACAGCGCAGGCAAATTGTCCACGCACCCGGCAAAATCGGCATAGAATGTGGATTCGGAAGGGATTGGTGAAACTATGGCATACAGTTTGGAAAACAGATTGGTGATCGGCATATCCACAAGAGCGCTTTTTGATCTGCACAGGGAAAATCAGATCTTTGAGACGGAAGGCGTGGAGGCTTATTCCAGATATCAGATAGAGCACGAAAATGATATATTGGATCCGGGACCGGGCTTTACGCTGATTAAGGCGCTACTGTCCCTCAACAGAAAAGAGGACAGCAATAACCGTGTGGAAGTGGTGCTGATGTCCAAAAACAGTCCGGATATTTCCCTTCGGATTTTTCATTCCATCGAGCATTACGGACTGGATATTACCAGGGCTTTCTTTTTAAGCGGTGCACCCATGGCACCTTATCTTACGGCATTTCGTACGGATCTGTTTTTGTCGGCATGCGAAGAGGATGTGCAGGCAGCCATCCGTGCAGGGATTGCTGCGGGAATTATCTGCGGCGAAGGACAGCATTACAGGGAAAATAACGAAAACGGACAGATCAGGATAGCATTTGATGCAGATGCCGTTCTTTTTTCGGATGAAGCGGAGCGCATCTATCAGAAACAGGGACTGGAGGCTTTTGAAAACAGTGAGAGGCAAAAAGCCGCAGAGCCCTTATGCGCCGGTCCTTTTGCAAGATTTCTGCACACACTGTCCAATCTGCAGAAGGAGTATGCACCGGGGGAATCCCCGATCCGTACGGCACTTGTTACGGCCAGGAGCGCCCCCTGTCATGAAAGAGTGATCCGGACGCTCAGAGCATGGGATGTACGGATTGATGAAGCCTGTTTCTTGGGCGGTGTGACCAAGAGGGATGTGCTGTCTGCATTCGGGGCACAGATCTTTTTTGATGATCAGCAGGTACATACCGGACCGGCAGCTGAGGTGGTACCGTCAGCAAGGGTACCGGTAATAAGCGGGCAGAAGTCCGATGACAAAATATACAGACTGGAAAGAGTAATACATGAAGTATCATGACGTGGCAGAAGGTGTTTTTCTGGAGAGACCCAACCGTTTTATTGCCTATGTGAGAGTAGGGGACAGCGTGGAAAAGGTTCATGTGAAAAACACCGGCAGATGCAGAGAGCTTCTGACGAAGGAAGCGGCTGTCTTTCTGGAAAAAAATGACAGTAAGACAAGAAGTACAGCCTATGACCTTGTGGCAGTGAAAAAAGGCGGGAGGCTGATTAATATGGATTCCCAGGCACCTAACAGGGCTGTGGAAGAGTGGCTTAAGAAAAAGATACTCTTCCCGGACCTGTTAAAAGTGCGTCCGGAAACGAAATACGGAAATTCCCGGTTTGATTTTTATCTGGAAGCAGGAGACCGGAAAATCTTCATGGAGGTCAAAGGGGTTACACTGGAAGAAGACAACAAAGTACTTTTCCCGGATGCGCCTTCCATGCGGGCGCTGAAGCATGTGGAAGAACTGATAGAGGCAAAGAAGGCAGGGTATGAAGCCTATATTCTGTTTGTCATCCAGATGAAGGACGTGGCATTTTTTACTCCCAATGAAAAAATGCAGCCCGCATTTGCCGAAGCCCTGAGGAAGGCAAAGGCTGCCGGTGTCAATATACTTGCCTTTGACTGCAGAGTGGGAAAGGATTTCATGGAAATTGAAGATCCGGTAGAGGTAAGACTTTTTGATGTACCGGAGAAGAAAGATAATTATAAGAATGAAGAAAATCTTAATTTCACGCTGGGAGATATTCCCAAACCGCTTTTAAAATGGTATGATGACAAGAGGCGCGTTTTGCCATGGAGAGAAGAGCCGACACCCTACAGGGTATGGGTGTCGGAAATTATGCTCCAGCAGACCCGTGTAGAGGCGGTAAAGCCTTATTTTGAACGCTTTATGGCTGCATTGCCGGACATTAAGAGTCTCTCGGAGGCACCGGAAGAGGTACTTCTAAAGCTCTGGGAGGGACTTGGGTATTATAACCGTGTCCGGAACCTGAAAAAAGCGGCAGTCCAGATCATGGAGGAGTATGGCGGACAAATGCCTGCCTGCTATGAGGAGCTTCTGCGATTGAAAGGGATCGGCAGTTATACAGCGGGTGCCATTGCGTCCATTGCATTTGGGCTTCCCGTACCGGCGGTGGACGGAAATGTGATGCGGGTGATTTCCAGACTGTTTATGCGCAGGGAAGATATTGCGCAGCCCCGTGTGAAAAAGGAAATGGAGCAGGAGCTTTTGGCCGCCATGCCCAAACGGGCAGGAGATTTTAATCAGGCAATGATGGAGATTGGGGCCATGGTCTGCATCCCAAACGGTGCACCGCACTGTGAAGAATGCCCGCTGAAAGACATGTGCCTTTCCAGAAAAAACAGCTGTCAAAGTGCATTTCCGGTAAAGGAAAAGAAAAAAAGCCGCAGTGTGGAAAAGCTGACCGTATTCATTCTGCAGGATGCGGAAAAAACGGCAATTCACAAGAGACCGGAAAAAGGTCTTCTTGCCGGATTGTATGAATTTCCCAATGCACAGGGACATCTGTCACAGGATCAGGTACGCAGGCTTTTTAAGGAGAAAGGTCTTTCCATTTTGAAACTGGAGAGGCTGACGGATGCGGTTCATATTTTCACCCACAAGGAATGGCATATGTGGGGCTACCGGATCCGGGTGGATGAACTGACGGACCACAGTGAAGTGGCAAAAAATGAGGGCTGGATTTTCGAAAACTCGGCCAGGGTACAGGAGAAATATCCCATGCCGTCTGCCTTTGCAGTTTATGCAGAATGTGTAAATATCAAATCGGGAAAAAAAGGGAGAGAAAAATTATGAAACTGTTATCCATTGCAATACCCTGCTATAACTCGGCAGCCTATATGGAAAAGTGTATTGAATCATTGTTAAAAGGTGGAGAGGATGTGGAGATCCTCATTGTGGACGATGGCTCCACAAAGGATAATACAGCGGAAATTGCTGACAGATATGAGAAGGAATATCCGGGTATTATCAAGGCAATCCATAAGGAAAACGGCGGACACGGCTCAGCAGTGAATGCCGGAATCGAGAACGCTACCGGATTGTATTTTAAGGTTGTGGATTCTGACGACTGGGTACAGGAAGAAGCTTATAAGAAAATACTGGATACCCTGCGGGAGATTGCAGGAGGCGCCAAGGCGCTGGACATGCTGGTAAGCAACTTTGTATATGAAAAAGAAGGGGAAAAGAGAAAGAAGGTTATGCATTACAGACATATCCTTCCCACAGACAGAATTTTTACCTGGGATGACTGCAGACATTTCAGAAAGGCACATTATATTCTGATGCATTCCGTTATTTTCAGAACCCAGCTTTTGCGTGACTGCGGGCTGCATCTGCCGGAACATACCTTCTATGTGGATAATATTTATGTCTTTGAACCGCTTTTACAGGTGAAGACCATGTATTATCTGGATGTGAATTTCTACCGTTATTACATAGGCCGTTCCGATCAGTCAGTCAATGAGACAGTTATGATTTCCAGACTGGATCAGCAGATTCGGGTGAACAAGATCATGATTGATTTTTATGTGGATCATAAGCCGCAAATCGTGAAATGTAAGAGGCGTCACCAGTATATGAGAAATTATCTGGAAATTATTATGACGATCTCCTCCGCGCTATGTCTGCGTGCCGGTACGGAGGAGCAGCTCGAGGCTAAGAAAGAACTCTGGAAGTATTTAAAAGAGAAAGACAAGCTTTTGTATGCGTGGATGAGAAACGGCATCATGGGCGGTGCCATGAACCTGCCCGGAAAAGGCGGCAGAAAGCTTTCGGTAGAAGGTTACAGAATCTGCCAGAAAATCTTTAACTTCAATTAAATTGAAAAACAAAAAACTCCGATGGAAACACCGGAGTTTTTTTATGAACTGTTTATTCAACCTGAGGTCCTCTGTTTGCAGTAGGATGTAAAAGGCGCTTAATCATGCAGATCAAATCAAAACGGTATACCAGTACATACATGATACCTGCCATGATAAATGCTGTGCCTACATCAAATACGGAATGCTGTTTGATGAACATCGTGGAAAGAATAATGGATACGCAGAGGATAAAAGATCCGGTTCGAACCCATTTTTTGTCTTTCAGATGGCTGCTTTTCATAATGGCAATATGTGCACCCAGTGAATTATACACATGAATGCTGGGCCATAAGTTTGTAGGGGTATCGGTTTTATAAAGCATTTGCACCAGTCTGGTGAAGATATTGTCACGCGGCATGGTATACGGTCTTAAGTGATGACCGTTTGGCCAAAGTGTGGACACAATTAAAAAGATCGTCATGCCGGTTGCCAGAAAAAGGCAGGTACGGTAGTATTCCTGCTTATCCTTAAAGAAGAAATACACCACAACGGATGCAATGTAGGCAAACCATAAAAAATAGGGGATGACAAATACTTCACAAAAAGGTATCAGATCATCCAGTGCCATATGGATTACCGTATACTGTTTGGTAACTGTCTTTTCCAGATGGCAGAACCACGTCAGGTAAATGATGCCGTAGATAATGATGGGAATGGCATGGCGGTACTTTAAGTAAAAGCTCTTCCATTCAAATTTCTTTTTCACAATAAAACTCCCTCTTTTCACCCGTTTGGAAACTTTCAGCGGGCAGAATGTACTCTCTCCCAAGCTACATCACAAGTATAGCGAAGTTTATTTTTTTTGCAATCCTTTTTTAAAATTCTTTGTAAAGAATTAAGAAAATGTTCAGACATTACGCCGTAATCAGGGGAATTACGCCCTGCCGGCAGGTGATGGTAAGTTCACTGGGTTTTTCATGGACTTCTCCATCCGTATGTACCCAGAGGGGACTGCTGGTCTGAATTCGTATTTTTTTTGCACGATAGGAATAAATACCGCGGAACATATAATGCTTGCCCCAAAAGGCTGTTGGCAGTGCAAACAGGATTATGAGCTTGGCAATGTTTCCCGCCAGACACAGTTGAAAAACGCCGTCACGGCAGTCTGCATCAGGACAGAATTTAAAACCGCCGCCTTCATAACGGTGAATCATGGATACACAGAACAGAAAACGGCTGAAATGAACCGGCTCTTTTGCATCATCCAGATACAGATCGCAGGTAGTCCTCTTTGTGGAAATCAGCTGCTTGACTGCGATTCCGAAATAAGTCAGCTTACCGAGCCCCAGACGGTTTAATACATCCTTAAACCCGGACTGCATGGCTTCTTCACAGACGGCAGCGTCATAGCCAATGCCGCAGCTTACGGCAAAGTAGGTCGTCTTTGAGGGCGTGGTTACGCAGCCGAGGTCCATGCGGCAGATATGTCTTTCGTCCAGAATGACAGACAACGCTTTCTTTGGATCTTTTGGAATCCCCATATCCCGGGCAAGGTCATTGGAGGAACCGGTAGGAATGTAGCCGATGCGGATATTTTCGTAGGAAGAAATCCCCTGTAAGGCTTCATTAAATGTACCGTCACCGCCTAAAATAATCAGACGAACAGGTTCCTCGGCGTTTTTGGCACTTTCCGTGATTTTTTCGGCAAGGCATTTGACGTCTCCGGCTTTATGGGAAAAATGTGCATGATAAGGAATTTTATTCCGGGTTAATTCCGGTTGTATATCGTTTTTCCAGATCCGCATACCGTTACCGGAACGGGAAGCAGGATTGATAATGAGCTCGTACATAATGGAAATCTCCCTTTTTCATATGTTCAATCTATTCGTACAGTCCGTAATTCTGACCTGTTTTTTATTGTAGCAGTTCATGTGCGGAAAGTAAATATAGAGTAAAGTTTTTGTCTGTTGAATAGCTCTCATGAAAAACATTGTAGCACATTCTTTGGAAAACTGTATACGGAGTTTGAACAGGCAGAGATTCCTTTTAAAAAAACCGGTAAAGAAAAAGTGTGTGAAATACCTCTATATCGAGGCAGATGAAGACCATATCCATATTTCGCATGCAGGCTAAAAATGTGTATGGGTGCAGTTAGAAGTTTACGAAAAAACTTCTGTTACAATAGGAAAAAACCTAACTTTCGGTTAATAGTCTTTTTATAAAAACTACTGTACACTGTTGTACAATGGTTTTTTATATTATAGAAAAAGCCGGGAAAGGGGGCACATCTTTGGAACGAAGGTATCTTACAGATGTCACGTCGCTACCGGACCACATTTTGCAGGTGGATTTCGTGTCCGGGTCCCGTCTGCTTTTGGACATGAAGCCGTATTTGGATAAAATCCGGTTTCTGCCGCTGAATGACCCGGAGGTCTGGAACAGCGCCGTAACCAACGGCATCTTTGTCCGATTCGGCAATGTGGAGCTAAGTCACGACGAACTGCTCTCCATGGCGGAGCGTGAAATTTGACTACAAAAAGGTGTGGGGAAAATATATGAATACACAAAAAAAAATAATTTCATTTCTGGCAGCACTTGTTCCTGTATTAGGTTTGGTTCTGACTGTTTTATGGGATCCCCTGTATACTTTTGATTCCCTGTTATGTGACCACCTCTATACCCGAATGGACGGAACAGGGAAGAATATTAAG
>JBJFCA010000240.1:0-7558 GCA_051888725.1 Lachnospiraceae bacterium | reverse complement strand
GAAAAGAAAGATCTGCTTGCGGATAAGCAATCCATGGAGGAGCAGAAGGTTCATCTGGATAGCCTGCTTGCGGAGAAAAAGAAACAGTCTGCGGACTATGATGCACAGATTGCCAAGGCAAAACAGGAAGCCAAGGCACTATCTGCCAAGATTAAACAGGAGCAGGCTGATCTTAAAAAACTGCAGGATGCCCAGAAAAAGTCAAATGCCGCAAACGGCAATTACAGCGTAAGCACCAACGTGGCAGAGATTATCAATAATGCCAAAGGCAGTGAACTGGGCAAGCAGATTGCCAGATATGGCTGTCAGTTTATCGGCAATCCATACGTAGCGGGTGGTACCAGCCTGACTAAGGGCGCGGACTGTTCCGGGTTTACATACAGGATCTACAGTGATTTCGGATACAGCATTCCCCGAACCTCTTACCAGCAGAGAAGTGCAGGTAAGGAGGTATCCTATGATAATGCACAGCCGGGAGATTTGATCTGCTATGACGGACATGTGGGACTCTATATCGGAGGCGGCTACATTGTACATGCAAGCAGTGCAAAGACCGGCATCAAGGTGAGCAAGGCAACCTACAGAACAATTCTGTCAGTAAGAAGAATTATATAGTCCTGCATGATTTGGCAGAGGTAAGGATACCGCTTGCGGAATCGGCAGGTTTGGAAAGGCAAGACAATTAAGAAAATGAAACGCAGGGTAAAAGAAATCGCAAAAACGGTACTGATGATTTTGGTACCGGTTTTTGTGTTTTACTTATTTGAATGGTTTACCCACAATCCTTTTCAGGATATGCGGATGAACATTCAAATCTACAACATTATTTTATTTGAACTGTTAATGGTTCTTTTTTTTGCATTGACCGGCAGCCTCAGGATTGCATTGTTAACGGAAATCCTGCTCTTTGTAATTTACGGACTGGCCAATTATTTTGTACTTTCTTTCCGGTCACAGCCCATCCAGCCATGGGACTTTTATTCCATCGGCACAGCTATGAGCGTGGCGGGGGACTTTACCTATAAACTGGACCGGGATGCCATACTGGCATTGATTGGTTTCTTACTTTTGGCACTCATTGTAATTCTATGTGGAAAAAAGAAACTGAAAAAAAATTATGTAGCCCGGGGAATCAGTGTGGTCTGCTCTCTGCTTCTACTTGGTGTTTATGTGAATTTACTGCACAATGAAGAATTTGTGGAGCAGGATATCCGTATGTATGATAAGCTGTTCACCCCTACCACCATGAGTTATAAGGACGGTACGGCAGTAGCATTTTTACTGGAGCTTCAGTATATGGATGTGGATGTGCCGGATGGGTACGATGCAGAAGAAGAGGAACAGATTCTTGCAGCAAAAAATGTGGATATGGTACAGAAACGCCCGAATATCATTGTGATCATGGATGAGGCTTTCTCCGATCCAAAGATTCTGGGAGATTTTATGACCAGTCAGGATTATATGCCTTTTGTGCATTCTCTTTTGGACGGTGCGGAAAATACCATTAGCGGCAAGCTGCATGTATCGGTCAAAGGGGGCAACACCGCCAACACGGAATTTGAGTTTCTGACAGGAAATACCATGGCATTCCTTCCTCAGGGAAGTGTGCCGTATCAGCAATATCTTTACAATGAAACGCCTTCGCTGGCATCCCATCTGTCGGGTCTTGGGTATCTTACAAGAGCGGCGCATCCTTATTATGCATCAGGCTGGGACAGAGAAACGGTTTATCCGCTTCTTGGATTTGAACAGTCGGATTTTATAGACAGCTTCCCTGCATATGGAAAAATTCGGAAATATGTCAGTGATGCCACCGCTTTCTCTTACATCAAAGATGTCTATGAAAGCAAGGGTGATGATCCTCTTTTCTTATTTGAAGTTACCATGCAGAACCATTCCGGTTATACGGAAAGCTATGCGAATTTTACGCCGGATGTGGTCATGGAAGATGGCGGAACGGATGCTTTGAATATGTATTTGTCCCTGCTCAGACAGTCGGATCTGGCATTTGAGGACCTGATCACCTATTTTGCCGGGCAGGAAGAGGACACCGTGATAGTGTTTTTTGGTGACCACCAGCCTTCCGATTCCGTGGTGGAGCCGGTGCTAAAGCAGAACGGGAAATCCGGTTCGACCCTGACGGAGGAAGAGCAGAAGGACAGATACGTGGTGCCGTTTGTAATCTGGGCAAATTTTGACATAGAAGAAGCAGATGGGGTTGAAATCAGTGCCAACTATTTATCAGAGCTCGTACTTTCTGCAGCAGGGCTGCCCCTTTCTCCATACCAGCAGTATTTAGAGGAGATAAGAGAGCAGATTCCGGTAATTTCGGCGGAGGAAACAAGACTGGCGGATACGGCTTATGAGGATGCACTGACAGAGTATCAGAAGATGCAGTATTACATGCTGTTTGAATAATTTTTACAAGAGGGGTTAGCCAATGAAGAAAAAAACAGGACTTATTTTATGCATTGCAGGAGCTGTTCTTTGTGTTGCGGGAGTAGTATTTTTTATTCTGGCCTGTAATAAGGTGAAGCAGGCGGGCACAGATACACGGGAAAGTACTGTGACGGAGACTCAGGAAGGTACGCAGACCGAGCCTGCAGAATCGGAAACTGCGAAACAGGAGACTACACAGCCGGAAACCACACAGCCGGAAACAAAGCAGGATACCGGGAATAAAGAAGAGACCGAACCTGAGAAGCAGGAAACCGAAGAATCGGAAAGTGATAAGGAAGCATTGGCAGATTTTGATTTGGCCACGCCCTCTGTATGTGGTGCACTGTCTGTGGACGGAACGCAGCTTGTGGATGAAAACGGGAACCCGGTACAGCTTAAGGGCATCAGTACCCATGGCCTTGCATGGTTTCCCACTTACGTGGATCAGAATGCATTCAAAGAGTTTCGGGAACAATGGAATGTCAATGTAATGCGGCTAGCCATGTATACCCACGAATACGGCGGATACTGTTCGGGCGGTAATAAAGAGGATCTGAAAAATATTGTAAAACGCGGTATACAGTACGCCACCGACAACGATATGTATGTGATTGTGGACTGGCATGTGTTAAATGAGAACAGTCCGCTTGTTTATAAGGATGAAGCCAAAAAGTTTTTTGAAGAAATGGCAAAGACTTATGCGGATCAGAATAATATACTCTATGAAATCTGTAACGAGCCCTGCGGCGGTACAAGCTGGAGTGACGTAAAAAAATATGCGGAAGAAATTATTCCCATTATCCGCAAATATGACGAGGATGCCATCATCATTGTGGGTACACCCAACTGGTCCCAGCGTGCAGATGAAGCTGCAGCGGATCCCATTACCGGCTATGATAATATTATGTATGCCGTTCATTTCTACGCAGCAACACACAAAGAAGATCTTCGTAACGTTACGGAAAATGCCATAAAAAGCGGGCTTCCCATCTTTATCAGTGAATTCAGTATCTGTGATGCCAGCGGTAATGGCGGGATTGATTATGATCAGGCAGACAAGTGGATGAATCTGATCAATGAGTATGGCCTCAGTTATGTAATGTGGAGCTTAAGCAACAAAAATGAGACCTCCGCATTGATTAAGAGCTCCTGCAGCAAGACCAGTAACTTTACGGAGGATGACTTAAGTGATACCGGCAAGTGGCTTTATAAGACACTGACCGGCAAGGCTGTGGTAGGCAATTCCAAGGATGCAGCTAAGAATAATCAGAGCAGTACCGGCAGCAGTCAGAATAATAACCAGAATAATAACAACAATGGGAATAACAACAATAGTGGTCAGAACGGCTCACAGACCTTCACCTTTACCAGCAGTGGTTTAAACGGAACTGCCATTTTAAAGAGCAGTTGGGACGATTCCGGTAAGACCTGTTATCAGTTTGATGTGAAGTTAGAGAACCCGGGCAGCAGTGAGGTAAGCCAATGGGCCATTGATATTCATTTCAGCAGTGATATCTCATTTTCTAGCGGCTGGGGAGGTAAGTTCTCGGCAAACGGGAAAACTCTGCATATTACCAATGAAAGCTATAACGGGACAATTTCCGGAGGCGGTACGATTTCAGACATTGGCTTTATGGTGACCGGACCTTCCGGCATGACGGTAACGCCGTAACGCCTTGGAGGCATGACTGTAATCCCGACAGAGCAGTGACTGCTCCATAGGTTCTGCGGAACCGGAAGCGTACAGGACCTGCTCCGTATAATGACATAAATCATAAAGATCACACCCTATGGACGAAAAGCATTCAGCAAGTTCATGGGGTGTTTTGCTGTATAAATTTTCGTGTAAAATTCGGCTTCCCTTCCGGACCAGGCGGTTGTAGGCAAGCAGTGCGGCACGGGGCACACAGGTGCAGTGCAGGCGCAGGCGGAAGAAGCCTTCCGATAAAAAGGGCACAGTTATGCGAAGTGCAGCGGTCAGTACACTGAAGCCGACCAGAAAAATGAGTACCACACCGATCAGCCCGTAATCCATTTTCAGATTTGACAGAAAGCTCAACGGGCTTAAGGAGGAGTCGGCGGAAGCTACGGTAGGCTCATAGACCCGCCAGCCTAAGTTCTGGATAAAGACCTCCGGATAGGCATGGGAGTCTCTGTTTTTGATGACAAACAGATTGGCAGATTCATTTTCCGGTGTGTAACCTTCCGCATAACGAACGGTCAGACCGGCTGCCCTGGCAAGCAGTACATAAGCAGAAGCAAAGTCGGAACAGGTGCCGGTACGGCTTTCAAACAGGAAGTATTCCGGAGAATCGTCAGGTGCATGATAGGAAAGATCATAGGTGAAGTCCCCGTTTTGAAAGAAAGCTTCAATGGCTTCGGCCTTCTCCCAGTCATAGGTAAGATCTTTTGTGATTTCTGCTGCCAGTTCCTTCAACCGGTCGGAGATTTCATCCGTATTTGCAGCACACAGCTCTCTGTAATAGTCAGCTTCGATCTGCTCGCGAAGATAGGAATCGGCGGTGTGGTACCAGCCATCCTCGTGTTCCTTAAGAACGTTTCTGAGATCCGTAAGAAGATGCAGGGCTTCTTCATTAGTGAAATCGGCACCTCCTGCGGACAGCCATCTCCGGTCATATACATAGTCCGTGTAGTAACTGTAGCTGTACTCAAAATCTGCCGGATGTGGTGAGGTAACCGCACTGAAAGCCCCGGAAGGTGTCACCTGACAGGTCTGGGAAGAATCGATCCCCACACTGATGACATTGGTGGGGACCAGGTAGTACATGGCACCAAAATTTTCTGATCGTACATGCACTGTCTGCAGGAAACTGGTGGGAAGATGCAGATCTTCGATCTTTGTTAAGTTGTATTTTGCAAGAAATCCGGGCTTGTAGTCCTCTGCAGCAAGCAGTGCGGACTGTAAGGAAGAAAGATTCCTGTACCATGCTATTGCACTCCAGCCGTCCGGAGTGGAATAGGTATGGGAATAAGAAGAATCCGCGTACCAGCGGTCTTTTTCAAAATCGTAAAGATCAAAATTCTGACGTTTCAGATAGGATGCCACACTGCCGGTGAGCGTGTACATTTTACGGTTGGACAGACTTAAAAACCCGGCGGCATCTCCGGAAAATTCACTGAGAGAAGAGAAACTGTCTTCAATTTCAGAGGAGGTGTCGCCTCCCATGAACAAATCCTCAAATTCATCGTAGAAGGGAGCGTCTTCCCGCTTGGGTATCGCAGAGGTGAGGAGAAATAACAGCAGCATAAAGACAGCAGATGATACAAACAAGGTACTTCTTTTTAAAATTCGTCCCATGTCTTTTGTACTCTCCCGATGCAGCATAAAAACAGCAACATTGCAGAGTGCAATCAGTACCAGGCTGACGTTGTTGATTTCCGCCATGACCTTTACGTAAAGTACGCAGGGAATAAGACTTAACAGTGTCAGGAAAAACATGCGGTACAGTACCTTGGAAAAATAGTAAACGGTAACCGAGAAAAAGAACGTAAAAAATAAAAAGAGCGCGACAAGGTAAGGAAAAGCTCCCTCTACATCACTTCCTTTGGTAAGCAGCCATTCCAAAAAGGAAACCTGACTGGAGTGAGAGCCGTATCTGGTAAAAAAGATAAAAAGTCTGGCAATAATCATGGCAATGATACAGAAAACGACCGTACCAATCACATGATGACGTTCTACAAAAGCACACAGGGCAAAGTAGGTGGCACAAAGCAAAAAAGTAGCGGGAATCAGCAGGTAAGCAGTCATGCCCCTGAAAGAATCATATACTACATATATGGAGATACAAAGGGAGAGGACCAGTGCATAGGCGCCCAGCAGCAGTCTGTTTTTGGTACAAAATGCCCGGATTTTCATAAAAGCCTCCCTTTCCCATTCAGGGCAGAATAAACCACACTGCCGTGAATGCTGATGTCTTCCGCATGTCCTGCGGTAAAAATAAGCAGAGGGATATCCGACTGCCCAAGCAGGTTGTTACTGTCAGTGGTACCGTCACAATCAATGGAAAAAGATGCCAGACTGCGTGCAAACTCCGGTAACTCCTCTTCTTTGTGCAGATCTGTGCTGCAGAGGGAATGCGTCTGTACATCCCTGTAAATATACCGGATGGAAAGTTTGTGGGACAGCAGTACGCGGGCAGCTCCCAGTGAGGTTTCCATGGCATTTTGCACAAGCAGCGGAATTTCCATCCCGGGTTTTTCCACATTGTATAGTGTAGGGGGCAGATTTTCCAGATCTTCTTTACTGACACGTAAAGTATCATTTAAAAAGATGCAAACCTTCGAAGAAGCGGTTTCCTCATCCAGACGTACATAGAGTTTATCCCTTCTGGCAGAGAGCTTCCAGTTCATACGCTTCAGGGGATCACCGGGAATGTATTCTCTGTGGTCATATCCGGGAAAACCGCCGGAAAGGGTAGTCGCACTATCCAGAGTTTCCTCACTGTCACCGGCTTCACGGGAAAGCCGGTAGATCTGACGAATGTATTCTTCCTCGGAAGATACTTCTGCAATATCCGGTATCACATCTATTTCGGTAAGCGCCGGTACAGGAAGTGCAAAAGAAAAAAGTCCCAGGTAATCCCGGATCAGAATTTTTTGTATACCGATCTTTGAAGCACCGCAGACTGTGGCTGTGAAAGTGCAGGAAAAATCCTGGGTGGATCGGGGCATTAGTGAAACAGAAGTTTTCGGCCGGGAACAAAAAATATAGGGAGAATCATACAACTCGACTTCAATGGCGGGAGAGGGGAGAATACAACGGTTGTGCAGTATGACCTGAAGGGTGCAGTGCTCTCCCTTGGCTGCAAGCGGCTGTAAAAGATGGCACTGTACAACAATGCTTTTCCGAAAAAGCAGCAGAAACAGAAAGGAAAGAACCGGCGCGCACACAAGTGTCAGTACCAGAAACCAGCCCACACGCCCACTGCAATAAAGCGCAAAAACGACACAGAGCCCGATGGATAAAAGGTACCCCGGAATATCACTCCACCGATGGGAGCCTTTCTTTTTCGCAGGGGTTTGGGTACTGCCCGGCCGGTTGTGTATACTATCATATTTGTTTACGGATGAAAAAGTATCTCGCATAGACGCACCTTGT
>JBJFCA010000239.1:0-7830 GCA_051888725.1 Lachnospiraceae bacterium | reverse complement strand
TGAGAGTTTCTTTTTCCGCATCATCGGCACGCTGTCCTCCCACCATCGTCCTGGTATTCCGTGCACTGCTGCCTGCAACTTTATCCACCAGATAGACCTCGCTGCCGTCTGCCTGATACACAGATTTGTAAATGGATTCCACTTCCGCACCGGCTTCCAGTGCCACTGTGATTTCTTCCTCTGTCAGTCCCGACTCTGCGGCAATCTCGGACAGATAAGGTTCTCTGCCCAGCTTCTTCATGAGACTTTCCGTCACATTTCTTACCTTTAAACCGTTTTCTTTAATCGTACGGCTTACCTTAATCATGCCGTCATCCCGCAGGAAGCGCTTGATTTCTCCGAGGATCATGGGAACGGCGTAGGTGGAAAATTTCACGTCGTAGCTTACATCAAATTTGTCAATCGCTTTCATAAGCCCTATGACACCAATCTGAAACAGATCCTCCGTTTCATATCCCCTGCCTGCGAAGCGTTTCACGATGTGGTGCACCAGTCCCAGATTGTTTTCTATCAGTACTCTTCTTGTCTCTTTATCTCCTGCCTGTGATTTTCCGATTAATACTGATAATTCCTCCATGCCATCATTCCCGCTCCTGCACTTTCTCTGTTCATTCCCGCTCCTCCGGTATCCAGGCACCGCATTTCAGTCTTTTCTTCATGCGGACGATAGTGCCGGAAAGAGGCTTGCTCTCCACCTCCAGTTCATCCATAAACGCTTCCATAAAAGAAAAGCCCATGCCGGAACGTTCCAGCTCCGGTTTGGAGGTATACAAAGGTTCCATGGCTTTTTCCACATTTTCCATCCCCACACCTTTGTCTTCCACCTCTATGTAAAGGACCCCACCTTCAATCCGGCATCTTACATAAACCTTGCCTTCCCGGATCCTGCAGCACACCGGACGCACTTCCCCGTGTTTACCGTAGCCGTACACATTTTCATAACCGTGGATAATGGCGTTGGTCACCGCCTCGGATACGGCGGTCTTGATATCGGAAAGTTCCTCCAGCGTGGGATTTAAATGTGTGACAAATGCTGCCACCGCCACTCTGGCAAAGCTTTCATTGTTGGATATGGCATCAAATTCCATGGACATCTCGTTTTTCATTGCTGTTCTTTTTGCTCTTTCACAGATTTCCTGCTGCTTGATCTCAATCATAAAATAACCATCCTTTTCTTATTCCATAATTTCTATGATCCGGCTTAAGCCGGACATCGTAAGTATTCTTTTGATCTGCCTGTCCGCATGAATGGCAAAAACCTTCCCTCCGAAGCAGGATATTTTTCGATACCTGCCCATAATGATGCCAATGCCGGAAGAATCCATAAAACGCGTATCTTCGAAATCAAATACCACGTTGTTTACCTGTTCCCTGAGAATAAGCCTGTCCGCATTTTCGCTGATGTAAGCTGATTTGTGATGGTCAACTTCCTCCGGAAGCTTTACACAAAGATAATTGTCAATAACCTTGAAATCTTCCATACCAATTCCTTCCCTCTCACTATTTTTGAGCATAAAAAGAGAACCTATAGTCTCCTATAAGTTCTCCTTAGTAAATCACAATTCTTCTGTGCTTTTATACTTTTCCTACTCCGCATTCAGTTCATCAATATATTTCTGTGCTCTGCCTGCTCTTGCGGTACCCGGCAGAAGCTCAATGACCTTCTGATAGCATGCTATGGCTTCTTCTTTCTGCCCGTTTTTACGGTAGGCATTGGCAAGGACATTCAGTGCATCCCCGTTTTCCGGATCATACTCCACAGCCTTCTTTAAGTCTGCAATTGCCTGGGGATAATCACCGCTGTCATAAAACTCGCTGCCTGTGGTGTAATAGCCCTGTGCCACCTCGGGACCGATTTTCTCAATCAGCGTCTGATACAGTGTCCGGAAGGCCTCGGAGGTTTCCTCTAAGTTCACACCCTCCTGCACATTTTCAAGATGCGCCGCAGTAGCCATGGAATCCTGTGTTGTGAGATATTCCACTGCACCGAGTATCAGCTCATCCACGGTTTTTAACGTACCATCAGTACCGACATATTCCTCCAGATCGGTACGCAGCTTGTCATTTTCCTGCTGCATGGCATCTATCTGCTGCTGCATGGTAGCGATCGTGGAAGTCTTGGTATCCAGCTGCTCACCGATGACCCTGACCTGTTCCTGCGCCTTTTCTCTCTCAGCAGAAACCGAAGAAGGCAGAATCAGGAAATACATGGTAGCAATTCCCAGTACCAGACCCGCTGCCACATAAAGGAATGTATGCCATCCGGTACTTTTGGGTTCCTTCACATTCAGTGGCTGAATAATGATTTCATTGTCACTCTGGTAGCGGACTGCATCATCATTCTTGCGTTTGACCCCGGTTTTCGCGCCTTCATCCGGCTGCAGCATTTTTTCCACTTCTTTTAAATAACGAAGCGTCTGGGTATTGTTGGTATCGATCTTACAGCACTTGTCAAGCTCCCTCTTGGCTTTTTCCCACTGCTCGGTGTCAATATATAAAAGTGCCAGAAGCTGGTGGGCACGGACAAACTTAGGATTTAAGGATAACACCTTTTTTAACTGGATCCTTGCCAGATCCTTGCTGTCCTGCTGGCAATACGTAAGTGCCTGATTGTATTTTTTGATCGTCTGATTAATGGTGTCCAGTCTGGTTGCATTGCTCTGGATCATCTCAATATAATCGTCTGCAATATTTTTCTGGGGACGGAGATTCTTACTGATGACCCATTCACTTAAAGCAGCCACCACTTCCCCCATCTCAAAATAAACCAGCCCAAGCAGGTTACGGGCTTCCACATTATTCTTATTAAACTTTAAACTCTGCCGTAAACTTGTCACCGCACCGGTCAGATCCCTGACGCCGGCTTTTTCCAATCCTTCGTTGTAATACATATTGGAAACGCGCATAATTCTCTTGTACAGTGTGACATCCGCACCACAATTGGTGCAGAAATCCTGTTCTGACAAACGGCAGCCACAGTTATAACACCTCATGCTACCTTCCTCTTTTACTTTTCTTCCGTCCTGGTTTCCTGTAACATTTTTACCAGAATATCTGCCATATCCGTAATATCCTGATTGTAAATCGCCTCTTCTGCATCTTCTACTTCAAGGCTGGGATGGAACTTTTTCAGTTCTTCTTCAAAGTTAATCATAAAACCATGCCTTTCTTACAATAACGCTTTTATCTCACCGACAAGATAAAGAGAACCTGCAAAATAAATCCGTACCTTTTTGTCCGTGTCTGTTAACAGCATTTTGACTGCCTGCAGGGCTTCTTCCACCGAATCGTAAATGTCTGTTTCTTTTGGGGAAAATCTCTGAAACGTATCTGCAATACTCTGCGGAGCAAGCGCCCGCTCGCCATGCATCCGTATCACGGAAAACGACGTAAACAGACCGCTTTCCACTATTTCCCGCACCATACCGGTATCGTCCTTCTCCTTCACTACGGCATAAAACAGATGTCGTTCTTCCATACCGTCCAGGGAAACGGACTGTAAAAATGCCCGGATTCCATCCGGATTGTGTGCACCATCCACATACATTCCCGGCAGAATCTCTTCCATTCTGCCCTCCCAGAATGCATTGCGTATCCCCTCTTTCATAACGGCCGGCGTAAGCTTATCGCCTAACAGCACTTCCAGTGCCCTAAGAGAGAGTGTAGCGTTTTCCATCTGGTACACAGCCTGTGTCTTAAGACTTAGTCTGACATTACTATAATAAAGGGAATGAAAAGAAAAATCAATGCTTTTATTGTCTTTCTTCAAGAACTCATAGTCGCATTTCGACACAAGCAGTGCCGGGATTTGTTTCTTCTCGGCGCAGTTTGTCAGAACTTCTGCAACGGCATCATCCGTCTTCCATGCCACCACCGGTACTCCCTCTTTCATGATGCCTGCCTTTTCCCGGGTGATTTTTTCAATGGTATCTCCCAGATATTCCGTATGGTCCAACCCCATATGGGTGATGACCGTCAGCTTTTTCTCCGTCACCGCATTGGTGGCATCCAGTCTGCCTCCAAGCCCGGTTTCTAATATCCAGTAATCGCCGCCTGCTTCTTTGAACATGACCATAGCCATAAAAAACAGGTATTCGAAAAAGGACGGATGATACCCTTCCGTCTCTTCATAATCCCGAAAAATTTCATTATAAACAGTAAGAAAGGACCGCAGGAAAACCTCCTTGTCCACCATCTTTCCGCAGATGCAGAACCGTTCCCGGATATCCTTTAAATGAGGCGAGGTAAACCTCATCACCCGGTATCCCGCCGCAGTCAGCACAGCTTCCATGTAGGCACATACGCTTCCCTTGCCGTTTGTACCGGCCACATGGATAATCTTCTGTCCTTTTTCCGGATTCCCCAGACGTTTTAAGAACACCCCGGTATCTGTCGGGGTGTTCTTTTTACTGAATCTGGGTATATTTAAGAGATAATCCACTGCTTCCTCATAAGTTTCTATTGCTTTTTTCTTCATGGATACTCCCTTCCATGGTGCACAATTTACATTGCCTGAAGCTGTGCCAGCCTTACCCTTACCTGCTCTGCAAGATTTGTATACTTGGC
This sequence comes from Lachnospiraceae bacterium, assembly GCA_051888725.1. Taxonomy (GTDB): domain Bacteria; phylum Bacillota; class Clostridia; order Lachnospirales; family Lachnospiraceae; genus Acetatifactor. Next base: position 3,264 of record JBJFCA010000239.1, on the reverse strand, counting down.
AAGCTTTTCTTTCTCCTCCGCAACCTTTGCTTCCGGTGCCTTTGAAATGAATTTCTCATTCTTTAACATTCCTTCGCAACGGGCAATCTCGCCGGAAAGTCTTTTTTCTTCTTTCTTAAGTCTTTCGATCTCGGCTTTGATATCCACAAGCTCTGCAAAAGGAATATAAAGAGCAGCCCCCGCAATCATCACGGATACCGCATCCTCTGCAATGCCGCATTTGTCAGCCTGAACGAAAACTTCAGAAGCATATGCCAGTGAAGCAAAGAAAAGTTTTCCTTCTTCAAAGGTTCTGCGGATGTCTGCATCTTCACTTACCACATATACGGTTGCTTTTTTGGAAGGCGCCACATTCATTTCCGTACGGATGTTACGGATGCCTCTGACAGCTTCCTTAATGATCTCAATGTCTTTTTCCTCTTTGGGGAAAGCAAGTTCTTCCCTGTATACAGGCCATTTGGAAACCATGATGGATTCTTCTTCGCTCTGCAGGGTACAGAAAATTTCCTCCGTGATAAAAGGCATGTAGGGATGCAGCAGCTTCAGGGCATCAATGAGTACTGTCTTTAAGGTATACAGTGCCGCATTCTGACTCGTTGTATCATCGGAATTATAGAGTCTGGGTTTTACCATTTCAATGTACCAGTCACAGAATTCATCCCAGATGAAATCATAAACCTTCTGTACTGCAATTCCCAGTTCGAAATGATCCATGTTGTCGGTCACTTCTTTGACCAGCGTATTACACTTTGACAGAATCCACTTGTCCACAGGCTCCAGTTCATTTCCCGCAGGAGGCGTGATTTCCTTGCCATCCATATTCATCATGATAAAGCGGGAGGCATTCCATACTTTATTGGCAAAGTTACGGTTTGCTTCTACTTTTTCATAATAGAAACGCATATCATTACCGGGGGCATTGCCCATGATCAGAGTCAGTCTGAGTGCATCGGCGCCATACTGGTCAATGATCTCCAAAGGATCAATACCGTTTCCTAAGGATTTGGACATTTTTCTGCCCTGGCTGTCCCTTACAAGACCATGGAACAATACTGTCTTAAAGGGCTTCTCTCCCATCTGCTCGTAACCGGAGAAAATCATGCGGATAACCCAGAAAAAGATAATATCATAGCCGGTAACCAGTACGTCGGTGGGATAAAAATACTTCAATTCTTCTGTCTGCTCGGGCCAGCCCAATGTAGAGAACGGCCAGAGTGCGGAGGAAAACCAGGTATCCAGTGTATCGGGGTCCTGGGTAAAATGCGTACAGCCGCACTTGGGACAGATATCCGGCATTTCCTTTGCCACAATGACTTCCTTACACTCATCACAATAATAAGCAGGAATTCTGTGTCCCCACCAGAGCTGACGGCTGATACACCAGTCGCGGATATTGTCCGTCCAGTTAAAATAGGTCTTCTCCATGCGCTTGGGAATCAGACGGATGTCACCGTTTTTGACAGCCTCTACGGCCGGTTTAATCAGCTCATCCATTTTGACAAACCACTGCTCTTTTACTAACGGCTCAATGGTGGTCTTGCATCTGTCATGGGTTCCTACATTGTGGGAATAGTCCTCAATCCGTACTAAAAGTCCCATTTTATCCAGTTCTTCCACAATGGCTTTTCTTGCCTCGTAACGGTCCATTCCCTGGAATTTGCCGCCGTTTTCATTGATGGTGGCATCATCATTCATAATATTGATCACGGGCAGATTGTGGCGTTTTCCTACTTCAAAGTCGTTGGGGTCATGTGCCGGCGTAATCTTTACAACACCGGTTCCGAATTCCATGTCTACATAGCTGTCCGCAACAATGGGAATTTCACGGTTTACAATGGGAAGCATGACCTTTCTGCCAATGATATTTTTGTATCTGTCATCATCAGGATTTACCGCTACTGCAGTATCTCCCAGCATAGTCTCGGGACGTGTGGTTGCAAATTCCAGAAATTCCGTGGTGCTGACACTGCCGTCTTCGGCAATGAGAGGATATTTGATATGCCAGAAATGGCCGGCCTGCTCTTCATATTCCACCTCTGCGTCAGAGATCGACGTGTTACATACCGGACACCAGTTAATGATTCTGGCTCCTTTATAAATCCAGCCTTTTTCATGCATCTTGCAGAATACTTCGGTAACTGCCTTATTACAGCCCTCATCCATGGTGAAGCGTTCCCTGTCCCAGTCACAGGAGGAACCCAGCTTCTTTAACTGGGAAATGATTCTGCCGCCATATTCCTTTTTCCAGTCCCAGGCTCTCTCTAAGAATTTTTCCCTGCCAAGATCATGCTTATCAATGCCTTCTTCTTTTAATTTCTGAATAATTTTTACTTCCGTTGCAATGGAAGCATGATCGGTTCCCGGCTGCCACAGTACATTATAGCCCTGCATTCTCTTATATCTAACCAGGATATCCTGCATGGTGTTATCCAGTGCATGTCCCATATGCAGCTGTCCGGTAATATTTGGGGGTGGAATGACAATCGTAAACGGGGTCTTGTCATGATCAACCTCTGCATGGAAATACTTCTTATCCAGCCATTTCTGATACAGTTTGTCTTCTATGCCCTTGGGGTCATAGGTTTTTGCTAATTCTTTGCTCATATTCTTCCTTTCCGGGGACGGTTCTTTTGTCACGAGGTGTGTCCCTCTGTCACGATTTTATTCTCGGCTGCGTGACATTGGGACACACCTCGTGACAAAAGAACCGTCCCCACAAAAAACGCCCTCTGTCTGCTTTCGCAGACAAAGGGCGAATGTTCGCGGTACCACCTTTGTTCACAGCTTTCTTACGTCGCTGCCTCAATGACTTCCTGTAAAGTCCTGTCCTGTAACGGGGACAAGCCGTGAAGACCTACTGTTTGCTTTCAGCCTTCCGGTTCCAAAACTACCTTCCATATTCCTTCCTTGAAATGACCTTTCAGCCGGTTTCCCGGGTCATCTTCTCTGGCAAGGGGTAATATGTACTCCTTTTTGTCATTACCTTTTCCTTATATTATTTACCAAAGAGTTTCTTACTTTGCAACAGGTGTGCCACACTTTGTACAGAATGCACCGCCGTTAAGAGGTGCGCCGCAATTAGCACATACATCTGCTGCAGGAGCTGCCTGCTGTACGGGTGCTACGGGCTGAGCAGGAGCAACGGGCTGCTGGTATACAGGCTGCTGATATACAGGCTGTGCCTTTACGACTGCTTTGCCGTATGCCCAGTTTGCGAAATTGGAAATCACGGGAACATCGGCTTCTTTACCCTTGGAAACCTTT
>JBJFCA010000238.1:0-7864 GCA_051888725.1 Lachnospiraceae bacterium | reverse complement strand
TATGCGTAAATGGCATGAGTTACAGCGGACGTGACGGCAAGAATGCAAACAGTGCCATCATTGTCACAATCAGTCCGAAAGACTACGGGGACGGTTCTGCCTTATCAGGCGTACAGTTTCAGCGCAGCCTGGAAGAAAAAGCCTATGCACTCTGCAATGGAAAAATACCGGTGCAGACATACAAAAGTTTCCGGGAACAGGTCATTACGCCCGATATACCATGCCGGCCTGCAGATGGCATGACTTTTTTACCGGCAATGAAAGGCGCATATGATTTTGCCAATCTCACAGAAGTTTTCCCGGATTTTATAAATAAGGATCTGATTTGCGGCATTGAGAAATTTGGCAGAAAAATTAAAGGATTTAACCGAAACGATACGCTGCTTTCAGGTATTGAAAGCAGAACATCTTCTCCGTTAAGAATATTACGGGATGAGGTATCCCTGCAATCTTCCGTCTGCGGTCTTTTTCCCTGCGGTGAAGGTGCAGGATATGCCGGTGGAATCACATCTGCAGCCATGGATGGCATCAAAACTGCAGAAGCGGTTATCCGGTATCTGAACGCAGTCAAAACCCATTGACGGAATAAACATAATAAAGTAGAATAGGTTTGCATATGAAGGGGAGGCCCAAAGGGCTATGCGGAATCGAGGAGAATGATGAAACAATACAGAAGTCTTATGAAGGATAAGAAGAGAATCGTTGTGAAAATCGGTTCTTCTTCTTTACAGCATAAGGAAACAGGAGATCTTGATTATACCAAACTGGAAAAACTGGTAAGAGAGCTTTGCGACATTCGCAATCAGGGAAAGGATGTTGTTCTGGTAACCAGTGGCGCTATCGCCGTAGGGAAAAAAGCGGTCAATCCTTACAGAGACGGAAACACCGGGGAAACACCTCTTGCTTTTAAGCAGGCTTGCGCGGCAGTGGGACAGGCGCGCCTCATGATGACTTATCAGAAAATTTTTGCAGAATACAATCAGATTGTAGCGCAGATTCTGATGACCAAAAATACTGTTGTTGACAATATGAACCGTTTTAATGCCCATAATACCTTTGCAGAACTCTTGAAAATGGGAATCATACCGATTGTCAACGAAAACGATACCATTGCAACCTATGAACTGAATTTTGAAAAAGATTCAGATACGCTGATTGGTGACAATGATACCCTTTCCGCTATTGTAGCGGCACTTGTGGAAGCAGATTTACTGATTTTACTTTCCGATATTGACGGGCTGTATACAGATGATCCCCGAAAAAATCCAAATGCCAGGTTCATTGATGTGGTGGAGGAGCTAACGGAGGAATATATCAGTATGGGGAAGGAAAGCACCGGAAGCAACGTGGGTACCGGTGGCATGAATACCAAAATGACTGCTGCGCAGATTGCAACCAATGTAGGCAGCGATATGATAATTGCGAACAGCAAAGACGTAGGAATCCTGCATCGGATTCTTTCCGGGCAGAATGAAGGTACTCTTTTTGTGGCGCACAAGAACGAAGCATTTGATCTGCCTGTATTTGTGGAGCAATTACATAAACATGAATAGATAAGGAATGCTTAACATATGAAGGATTTGAATGAAAAGATAAAAAGAATCAATGCCTTGTACCATAAGTCCCAGGAAGAGGGACTTACGGATGCAGAAAAAGAAGAGCAGGCATTGCTGCGCAGGGAATATATCGACAGCGTGAAACAGAATTTAAAATCCCAGCTAAACAATATTGATATTTTGAACGACGACGGTACAGTTGAAAACTTAGGAAAAAAATACAATGGAAACCAAAAAAGAAATCCGTAAAAGGATATTAAAGGAACGGGACAATATTTCGGACGACAAACGTTTTCGTTCTGAAATCTTAATTACAGAAAGAATCATCGGACATCAGTGGTATTATTCCGCCACTGATTTACTTATCTATAAGCGTATCGGCAGCGAAGTCAGTACCGATGAGATTATCCGGGATGCACTGTTACACGGTAAGAGAGTATGGCTGCCCAAGGTTCTGTCCCATGGAGAGAACAATGTAATGGAATTCTATCCCATAAATATGCAAAGTAAATTGCTGCCCGGGTATAAGGGGATTCCGGAACCGGAAGCCGGAGAGGCTTTTTCCTATACGGAAGAAAAGCAGGCAACAACGCTTATGATTATGCCGGGTGCGGCCTTTGACCCCAAAAGGAACCGGATCGGTTACGGAAAAGGCTTTTATGACAGGTATCTTATGAATAAAAAAACACTTCATACAATTGCGATTGGTTTTGACTGTCAGATGACAGGTGATATTCCTGCAGAAGAAAATGACTGTAAACCGATGCAGGTGATCTGCCTGTAGTTTGTTTTGCTTTAAAGAAAGGCATGGTGATGATATGGAAACGCAATTAGAGGAAATCGGAAAAAAAGCCGTTATGGCAAAATATGACCTGCAAAAGATAACCGCGGCAGATAAAAACCGGGCACTTTTACAGGCAGCAGATGCACTGATTGCACATACTGCCGGGATTCTTTCGGCAAATGAAACGGATCTTCGGGCAGGTAAGGAAAAAGGCATGCCGGAAGGTCTTCTGGACCGTCTTGCATTGACAGAAGAAAGAATTTTAGGTATGGCAGAAGGAATCAGACAGATTGCTTCCCTGACGGATCCCATAGGAGAGATTATGGAGGAATGGGAACGTCCAAACGGGCTACATATTTCGAAAGTCCGTGTCCCTTTAGGAGTAATCGGCATCATATATGAATCCCGTCCCAATGTAACGGCAGATGCTTTTGCCCTGTGCTTTAAAGCCGGAAACGCAGTGATTTTAAAGGGAGGAAGCGACGCGCTTACGTCCAATCAGGCCATTACGGCAGTTTTAAGAGATGCCCTTCAGGCATGCGGTATCAATCCCGATGTTCTTCAGCTTATAGGTTCAGGTGACAGAGAAATAACCAGGGCATTTATGCGGATGAAGGAATATGTGGATGTCCTGATTCCCAGAGGCGGTGCGGGACTGATTAAAAGTGTCGTGGAAAACAGCACCATTCCCGTAATTGAAACCGGTACCGGAAACTGTCACATTTATGTGGATAAAGATGCCGATCTTAACATGGCGGTAAACATCATCCGTAACGCAAAGACACAAAGAATAGGTGTCTGCAATGCATGTGAATCACTGGTAATCCATGAAGAAATCAGGGATTCGTTTCTCCCCATGTTAGGAGAAACCCTGCGGCAGAGCCATGTGGAAATGAGAGGTGACGATCAGGTAAGGGAGATTCTTCCGGATTGCGTTGCTGCAACGGAGGAAGATTACGGAAAAGAATACCTGGATTATATTATTTCCATGAAAACGGTGAAAAATACGGAGGAAGCCATTGCTCACATCAACAGATACAATACCGGACATTCGGAAGCCATTATTACAGAAAATCAGGTTACGGCAGAGAAATTTTTGAAGGAAGTCGATGCAGCCTGTGTCTATGTCAATGCCTCCACCCGATTTACGGATGGATTTGAATTCGGTTTTGGTGCAGAAATCGGTATCAGCACACAAAAGCTGCATGCCAGAGGGCCTATGGGCTTAAAAGAACTGACCTCCTATAAATACAGGATTTACGGAGACGGACAGATCAGAGGGTAAGGGACGCAGATGGAAAAAGTTATAGAAAATTTTTTGAGATATGTAAAAATTGATACCCGGTCAGAAGACAACGAAAAACATCCCAGTACGGAAAAACAGCATGTTCTGGCAAAGCTTCTCTATGAAGAATTACTTGCCATGGGTGCAAAAGACGTGGTCTATGACCGTGAACACTGTTATGTATACGCCACTGTTCCCGGCAATTCCAATGGATGTAAAACACTTGGTTTTATAGCCCATATGGACACCTCTCCCGATGTTACGGACACCGGTGTCAATCCCCGGATTGTCAAACAGTATGACGGCAAGGATATCGTTCTGTCAGAGGAGAACCATATTGTTCTTAGTCCCAAAGAATTCCCCAGTCTTCTCCTGTATAAAGGAAAGGACCTGATTGTAACGGACGGAAGTACTTTACTGGGTGCGGATGACAAAGCCGGCATTGCGGAAATTATGGCAATGGCAGAATTTCTTTTGAAAAATCCCGATATTCCCCACGCCACCATTAAAATCGGATTTACACCGGATGAGGAAGTAGGGGCCGGTGCGGATTTCTTTGATCTTTCACTGTTCGATGCAGATTTCGCTTATACAGTGGACGGCGGCCGGATTGGTGAACTGGAATATGAGAATTTTAATGCGGCTGGCGCCAGAGTGATTTTTCATGGCAGAAGTGTGCATCCCGGAGATGCCAAAGGAAAAATGAAAAATGCCATACTGCTTGCACAGGAATTTCAGTCACTTTTACCTGTGGAGCAAAATCCCATGTATACGGAAAAATACGAGGGATTTTATCACCTGGAACAGATTTCGGGCACGATGGATAAAACGGTTTCGGATTATATTATCCGTGACCATTCCCGCGAACAATTCGAAGCAAAAAAAGAACTGTTTTGTAATGCCGCAACCTTTCTGAATGAAAAATACGGCGAAAATACAGTTGAGATTCTTATGCATGACTCCTATTATAATATGCGTGAGATTATAGAACAGCACATGCATCTTGTGGAGAATGCAAAAGCTTCTATGGAAGAACTGGACATTGAACCCATTGTACAACCGATCAGAGGTGGTACCGACGGTGCAAGACTTTCTTTTATGGGACTTCCCTGTCCGAATCTTGGTACCGGCGGTCACAATTTTCACAGCCGCTTTGAATATGCCTGTGTAGAGTCCATGGAAAAAAATACAGAATTACTGATTAAAATTGCTGAAAAATATGCGTAAACTTTAGAGAGGAAAAGATTCATGAATCAGGAAATAGAAGCACAGATTGCAGGTATGGACCTAACCGCACCGGCACCTGTTTCGGAGCCTGCCCGCCAGTATTATTATATGGGCAAAGCACGTACACATGTTGAAAAATTGAAACAGAAGCTGGGCAGAATACCTACCTTCCATGTAACAACGTTTGGTTGCCAGATGAATGCCAGGGATTCCGAAAAACTGGAAGGCATCCTGGAATGTGTGGGCTTTACCAAAAAAGAAGAGGAAGATGCAGATTTTGTAATTTTCAATACGTGCACCGTAAGAGATAATGCAGATCAGCGTGTTTACGGCAGATTAGGTGAAATAAAAGGTTTTAAGAAAAAAAATCCCGACATGAAAATAGCGTTGTGCGGCTGTATGATGCAGGAGCAGGGCGTAATTGAAAAAATAAGAGAAAGCTACCGTTTTGTGGATCTGATTTTTGGGACACATAATATTTATAAGTTTGCAGAGCTCCTGACAGCTTTATTTGAAACCGACGGCATGCTGATTGATATCTGGAAAGACACGGACCAGATTGTGGAAGATCTGCCGGTAGAGCGGAAATATCCCTTTAAATCCGGTATCAATATTATGTTTGGCTGCAATAATTTCTGCAGTTACTGTATCGTTCCGTATGTAAGAGGACGGGAGAGAAGCAGAAATCCCAGGGATATTATCCGGGAAATTGAAAATCTGGTTGCCGATGGTGTTATAGAGATTATGCTGCTGGGTCAGAATGTCAATTCCTATGGAAAAACACTGAAAGAGCCAATGACATTCGCCGAGCTTTTAAAGGAAATCGAAAAAATTGACGGACTTAAAAGAATCCGTTTCATGACTTCTCATCCCAAGGATCTGTCTGAAGAACTGATTCAGGTGATGAAAGAATCCACGAAAATCTGCAGACATCTGCATCTGCCCCTGCAGGCAGGCTCTGACAGGATCTTAAAAGCCATGAACAGGGGATATACAAAAGAGCAGTATCTTGCGCTTGCTGCGCATATCCGTGAGGAGATTCCGGATATTGCAATTACAACAGATTTAATTGTAGGGTTTCCCGGGGAAACACCTGCAGATGTGGAAGAAACCATTGATGTTGTAAAAAAAGTACAGTATGATAACGCATTTACATTTATTTATTCCAAACGTACCGGTACTCCGGCAGCTGCCATGGAAAACCAGGTTCCCAGGGAAGTTGTGAAAGAAGGCTTTGACAAGCTGCTTAAGGTTGTGCAGGATACCGCCAGAGAACGTGTGAAGCGTTATGAGGGTCAGGTAATGGATGCTTTGGTGGAAGAAGTGAATGAGCAGGATGCTTCGCTTCTTACCGGAAGGCTTTCCAATAACACACTGGTACATTTTAAGGGGGACAGATCCCTGATTGGTAAAATCGTGAATGTAAAACTCACAGAATATCGCGGTTTTTATTACTTAGGTGAAATGGTATAAATTCAAAAGAGGAGAATGAGAAAAATGGACAAGGAAAAATTGAAGCCAAAACTGTTTTCGGTTATGAAAAATTATACGAAAGAGCAGTTTATCACGGATGTGGTAGCGGGCATTATTGTAGCAATCATTGCGCTTCCGTTATCTATTGCACTGGCTTTGGCATCAGGTGTCACTCCGGAAAAAGGTATCTATACGGCGATTGTAGCAGGTTTCGTAATTTCTTTTCTTGGTGGCAGCCGGGTGCAGATTGCGGGACCTACCGCAGCATTTGCAACCATTGTCGCCGGGATTGTAGCCAAACAGGGGATGGATGGTCTGATCGTAGCGACTATCATGGCAGGTATTATACTGATTTTAATGGGAATTTTTAAGTTCGGTTCTTTGATTAAATTTATCCCCTATACTATTACAACAGGCTTTACAGCAGGTATTGCAGTCACCATCTTTATCGGACAAATCAAAGATTTCCTCGGGTTATCAATTGTAACAGAGGAACCTTTAATTGAAACAACCGATAAATTAAAAGCTGTATTTACTTTCATTTCCACGACGAATCTCTGGGCGCTTGCAATCGGTGTGCTTTGTATGGCAATTCTGATTTTATGGCCCTTTATGCCCGGATTCTTAAAAATGATTCCCGGTTCTTTAATTGCCGTACTCGTAAGCAGTGCAGTAGTGGCACTTTGTAATTTGCCTGTCAATACCATAGGTGATTTGTACACTATCTCAGGCAGTCTGCCTGCTTTTTCTCTTCCCCATGCAGATTTTCAAATGATCCGGACTCTTTTGCCGGATGCTTTTACAATTGCAATCCTTGCCGGAATCGAATCCCTTCTTTCCTGTGTGGTGGCTGACTCCATGGTGAACAGCAGACACCGCTCCAACATGGAACTTGTGGCACAGGGTGCAGGCAATATCGCATCCGCATTATTTGGCGGGATTCCTGCAACGGGTGCAATTGCCAGAACAGCAGCCAATATCAAAAACGGCGGTCGTACTCCCATAGCCGGAATGGTGCATTCCGTTACCCTGCTTCTGATTCTCGTGGTTCTGATGCCTTATGCTGCCCTCATTCCCATGCCGGCCATTGCAGCAATTCTGTTTATGGTTGCTTACAATATGTGTGGATATAAGGAATTTATCAACCTGTGCAAAACTGCACCGAAAAGTGACATTCTGGTGTTACTGCTTACCTTTGTACTGACAGTTGTATTTGATCTGGTGGTTGCCATTGAAGTCGGACTCGTTTTAACCTGTATTCTATTTATGAAGCGAATGAGTGATGTGACAGAAGTATCCGGCTGGAAATATGTAGAGCCGGAAGAGGATCCCGAAGGAACCTTAATGAATGTTCCGAAAAACACTGCGGTCTACGAGATCAGCGGTCCCATGTTTTTTGGCGCAGCAGATAAGTTATTAAAAATTGCGGTAAAGGAAAATGCAAAATGTCTCATTTTAAGAATGCGAAGCGTAAATGCCATAGATTCTACCGCAATGCGTAATTTTGAGCATCTTTATGAGGAATGCCGGCGTAAAAAC
>JBJFCA010000237.1:0-7916 GCA_051888725.1 Lachnospiraceae bacterium | reverse complement strand
TATACGGTATGCGTTGTGGTTATGGCAGCACTGACCTGCGTCTATGTCATCTTAGGCGGTTACATGGCGACAGCCATCAACGATTTTGTACAGGGTATTGTCATGCTGTTTGGTATCGTGGCAGTCATCGTATCCGTATTAAACGGACAGGGCGGCTTCATGAATGCGATATTCAACCTTTCCGAGATTCCAAGTGATATCCCGGTGACGTTAGGGCAGAAGGGTGCCTTTACCTCTTTCTTTGGCCCGGATCCTTTAAATCTTTTAGGAGTTATCATACTGACTTCTTTAGGAACCTGGGGACTTCCGCAGATGGTCAGCAAGTTCTATGCCATCCGTGATGAAAAGGCCGTGAAAACGGGTACGGTAATTTCCACGTTGTTTGCAATCGTGGTTTCCGGCGGATGCTATTTCCTGGGCGGCTTTGCCAGACTGTTTGATACGGATGCCATCCGGAACGCACAGGGCGGCATCATCTACGATGCCATCATTCCGGCCATGTTAAATACGCTGCCGGATATTCTCATCGGCGTGGTTATCGTGCTGGTGCTTTCCGCTTCCATGTCCACCTTATCATCCCTGGTGCTGACCTCCAGTTCCACACTGACACTGGATTTCCTGAAGGGAAATATTATTAAAAAGATGTCAGAGAAAAAGCAGCTTCTGTGCATGAGAATTTTCCTGGTATTCTTTGTGGTGATTTCGGTGGTGATCGCCCTCGATCCGCCTACCTTTATCGCACAGCTGATGGGTATTTCCTGGGGTGCGCTGGCCGGTGCATTCTTAGCGCCGTTCATGTACGGACTTTACTGGAAGGGTGTCACGAAGGCCGCAGTATGGGCAAGCTTTATTTGTGGTGTGGGCATTACCGTGTCCAACATGTTTCTCCATTTTATCGCTTCCCCCATCAATGCGGGAGCGATTGCCATGGTGGCAGGCCTGATTGTGGTTCCCATTGTAAGCTTTATTACACCGAAGCTTTCCAAGGAGAAGGTGAACGATATTTTTGCCTGCTATGAAGAGAAAGTCACCGTAGAGCAGAAGATTGCACTTCCGGAGGAAAAATAAAATTTTTGTTTTTCTCCATTGACTTTTCAATCATAAAGGTATACACTGTTTACAGTTAAATATGGAACATAAAGAAAGAGTGGTCGCGTACCACTCTTTCTTAGTGCATGGAGAATGTTCCGGTAACCATTACAACTTCATAGTAAGAAAGGAAAAAAACATGTCGAGAAAAGATTACGAAAGCAGGACGGAACAGCTGCTTTTGCCCATTGCGGAAAGCTGCGGGGTAGACATCTATGACGTGGAATACGTCAAGGAGGGCGCAGACTTTTATCTGCGTGCTTACATTGATAAGCCGGAAGGTGTGAATATTAATGACTGTGAAACAGTCAGCAGGGCACTGTCGGAGGCACTGGACCGGGAGGATTTTATTGAAGAATCCTATATATTGGAAGTATCCAGTCCGGGACTTGGCAGAACCTTAAAAAAAGATAAGCATCTTAGTAAAAGCATCGGACAGGAAGTAGAAGTAAAGACCTATAAGCCGATTGAGAAATGCAAGGAATTTTCAGGCGTCTTAAAGACTTTTGACGATAAGACCGTAACCATTACAACCCCGGACGGGGATATTACCTTTGATAGAAGTGACATCGCACTGATCAGACTGGCACTGGATTTTTAAATAGAAACCAAAACATAAAGAATACAGGAGGATATGGGAAAATGAATAAGGAATTAATGGAGGCACTTGATATACTGGAGAAAGAGAAGGAAATCAGCAAGGATACCCTGTTTGATGCCATTGAAAATTCTCTTGTGACAGCATGCAAGAACCACTTTGGCAAAGCAGATAACATCAAAGTTGAGATTAACAGGGAAACCTGTGACTTCCTCTGCTATGCGGAAAAGGAAGTTGTACCGGAAAAAGAGGATGTGGCAGATGAGTGCCTGCAGATTGCTCTGGATGATGCAAAACAGGTTTCCAAGAAGGCAAAGGTGGGAGATATCCTGCATGTGGAAATCAAGTCCAAGGAGTTCGGACGTATTGCGACCATGAATGCCAAGAACGTGATCTTACAGAAGATCCGTGAAGAGGAAAGAAGTGTTATTTACAATCAGTACTATGAAAAGGAACATGATGTAGTCACCGGTGTGGTACAGCGTTACATCGGCAAGAACATCAGCATCAACCTTGGAAAAGCAGATGCCATGTTAAACGAAAGCGAGCAGGTTAAGGGAGAAGTATTCAAACCGACCGAGAGAATTAAAGTATATATCCTGGAAGTGAAAAATACACCGAAGGGTCCCCGCATCAATGTCAGCCGCACACATCCGGAGCTGGTAAAGAGACTGTTTGAATCGGAAGTAATGGAGATTAAGGACGGTACAGTTGAAATTAAGAGCATTGCCCGTGAAGCCGGCAGCCGTACCAAGATTGCCGTATGGAGCAACAATCCCAATGTGGATGCCGTAGGTGCCTGCGTCGGTATGAACGGTGCCAGAGTCAATGCCATCGTAGAGGAACTTCGTGGGGAAAAGATTGATATTGTAAACTGGGATGAGAACCCCGGCAACCTGATTCAGAATGCACTTTCTCCTGCCAAGATCGTAGCTGTTTTTGCAGATCCCGATGAGAAGACCGCAAAGGTGGTCGTACCGGATTACCAGCTTTCCCTTGCAATTGGTAAGGAAGGACAGAATGCAAGACTGGCTGCAAGACTGACCGGCTACAAGATCGATATTAAGTCCGAGACCCAGGCAAAGGATGCACCGGGATTCCGTTATGAGGATTACATGGACGAATATGATGATTATGAAGACGAATATGAAGAAGAGTATGAAGAAGAGATAACGCAGGCCGAGGAGGAAGGTGTCGATCCCGATCATGAATAAAAAGATTCCCTTAAGACAATGCGTCGGCTGTGGTGAAATGAAGAATAAAAAAGAAATGATGAGAGTCTTAAAGACACCGGAAGAGACGATTGTTTTAGATATGACAGGTAAAAAGAACGGAAGAGGCGCATACCTTTGTAAGAGTGCCGAATGCTTAAAAAAGGCAAGAAAAAATAAAGGGATTGAGCGTTCGTTCAAAATGAGCATACCGGATACGGTATATGAGGAACTTACAAAGGAGTTTAGTGAGACAAATGCAGAATAAAATATTCGGACTGCTGGGACTTGCGGCAAAGGGCAGGAATGTCATAAGCGGTGAGTTCGCAACGGAAAACGCAGTAAAAAACGGTTCTGCTGTGCTGGTTATTGTAGCTTCGGATGCATCGGACAATACCAGAAAACTATTTCACGATAAGTGTGAATTCTACGGAATTCCGGTGGTTACCTTCGGGACGAAAGCCCATCTGGGACACTGCATCGGCAAGGAGGAGAGAGCCTCCCTGGCACTTGTGGATAAAGGTCTTGCAGAGAAAGTAATACAATATCTGAACGCATCCAAAAATTAGGAGGTTATAATTGCATGGCAAAAATTAAGATACATGAACTTGCAAAAGAATTTGGTGTACAAAGCAAAGAGGTGATTGCTTTTTTGCAGAGTAAGGGCATTGAAGCAAAAGCAGCCCAGAGTGCAGTGGAAGAGGATGCTGCAGGGCTTGTGAGAAATCATTTTGGCAAGACAAATGCACCTGTGAACAAAGAAGCCGTCACAAAAGACAGCGCTGCAAAGGCGACTCCCGTAAAGGAGGCCCCCGTAAAGGAAGCTGCAGAAAAGGAGACTTCTGTAAAGGAAACACCCGTAAAAGAAGCTGCAGAAAAAGAAAACCCTGCAAAGGAAACTCCCGTAAAGGAGACACCGGGAGAGGAAGCGCCCAAGAAGAAAAAGAAAATTATCTTCGTGAGCAATCCACAGAATTCCAGAGTTCCGGGCCAGCCTGCAGGAAGAAGCAATCAGGCACCCCAGAATCGCAATAACAATCAGGGACAAAGACCGGCAGGCGCACAGAATGTCCGTTCCGGCCAGCCTGCACCGGTGCGTCCCATAAAGCCGTTAACCCCGCCGTCTCCCACGCCCAGCGTCCAGATGGTACCGTCACACCCGGCACAGAAGCCTGCACCAAAGGCGGGCGAGCCGACCAGAGAGGCAGCTGTGGAAAAAGTGTCCGTGCAACCTGAAAAGCCCGTGCAGACCCAGACAACAGAGCGTCCTGCTTCGGAGCGGCCTGTGGCAGACAGACCGGCACCCGGCTATGCACAGAGTGCAAATCAGGAGAGAAATAACCAGGGCAGCACGCAGGAGAGAAACGCTCAGGAACGTCCCCAGAGATCCTATCAGGACAGACAGGGACAGTATCAGACAAACGGCGATAACCGTCAGGGAGGCCGCAGATTTGACAACCAGAGCCGTGATAACCGGAACGGTTTTTCCGGAAGAAGTGATAACCGTCAGGGCGGTGACAATCGTCCGAACGGCGACAACCGTCAGGGAGGCCGCAGATTTGACAACCAGAACCGCGATAACAGAGGCGGCTTCGGCAACAGAAGTGAAGGCGGCAGAAACGAAGGCGGCTATCGGAATGACAGAAACTCTCAGGGTGGAGACAGACCTTCCTATGGTCAGAACCGTGATAACAGAAACGGCAGCAGAGACGGCTTCCGCAAACCCGGTCAGGGCAGCAAAGGGTTTGCACCGGAAACAACCGCCAAGGATGCAGAGAAGCATAGAGATGAGGAAAAACGCCGTATCAGTCAGGAAAAAGATAAGCGTAACCGCAAGGACTTTATGTATGAAGAAGAGGAACAGTTAAAGAACAAGCCCGGCAGATTCATAAAGCCTGAGAAGAAGAAGGAAGAAGTTGTTGAAGAGGCAATCAAGGTCATCGTACTGCCTGAAACCATTACCATTAAGGATCTGGCAGATAAGATGAAGATACAGTCTTCCGCCATCATCAAGAAGCTTTTCCTGGAAGGTAAAATGGTAACCGTGAACCAGGAGATCTCTTATGAAGAGGCTGAAAACATTGCCATGGAATATGACATCCTCTGCGAAAAGGAAGTCAAGGTGGATGTGATTGAAGAGCTTCTTAAGGAAGACGATGAAGAAGATAAGGATATGATCTCCAGACCTCCCGTTATCTGTGTTATGGGTCATGTTGACCATGGTAAGACTTCGTTACTGGATGCCATCAGAAACACCAATGTAACAGACAGGGAAGCTGGCGGTATTACCCAGCATATCGGTGCATACACCGTATCCATCAATGACAGAAAGATTACATTCTTAGATACACCCGGTCATGAGGCATTTACTGCCATGCGTATGCGTGGTGCCAATGCAACGGACATTGCCATTTTGGTGGTAGCGGCAGATGACGGTGTCATGCCGCAGACGGTGGAAGCCATTAACCACGCCAAGGCAGCAGGTATTGAAATCATTGTTGCAGTGAATAAAATTGATAAACCCAATGCCAATGTGGACCGTGTAAAGCAGGAACTTACAGAGTACGAACTGATCCCCGTAGACTGGGGCGGAACCACAGAGTTCGTGCCGGTGTCCGCAAAATCCGGTGAAGGTATCGAAGATCTTTTGGAAACCATTCTCCTTACAGCGGATATTTTGGAACTGAAAGCAAATCCTAACAGAAGAGCAAGAGGTCTTGTAATCGAGGCCGAGCTTGATAAGGGAAGAGGTCCCGTGGCTACCATTCTGGTACAGAAGGGTACCCTGCATGTGGGAGATTTTATTTCCGCAGGTGCAAGTCATGGTAAAGTACGTGCCATGATCGATGATAAGGGCAGGAGAGTAAAGGAAGCAGGACCTTCCACTCCTGTGGAAATCTTAGGTTTAAATGATGTACCCAGTGCCGGTGAAGTATTCCTGGCACATGAGAATGATAAAACAGCAAAATCCTTTGCCGATACGTATCTGGCACAGAATAAGGAAAAGAAGCTGGAAGAAACCAAGAGCAAAATGTCTCTGGATGATCTGTTCTCCCAGATTCAGGAAGGTAATTTAAAGGAACTGAACCTGATCGTCAAAGCAGACGTACAGGGCAGCGTGGAAGCCGTAAAACAGAGTCTCTTAAAGCTTTCCAACGAAGAAGTGGTAGTCAAATGTATTCACGGCGGCGTAGGCGCCATCAACGAATCCGATGTTATGCTGGCAAGTGCTTCTTCTGCCATCATCATTGGTTTTAATGTCCGTCCTGACGCAACCGCTAAGGCAACAGCCGAAAGAGAAGGTGTGGATATCCGTCTCTACAAGGTTATCTATCAGGCGATTGAAGATGTGGAAGCTGCCATGAAGGGAATGCTGGATCCTGTCTATGAAGAGAAGGTTATCGGTCATGCAGAGGTACGTCAGATCTTTAAGGCTTCTGCAGTAGGTAATATTGCCGGTTCCTATGTACAGGACGGTGTATTCCAGAGAGGCTGCAAGGTTCGTATCAGCAGAGACGGTGAGCAGATTTATGAAGGCGAGCTGGCATCCTTAAAGAGATTTAAGGATGATGTCAAGGAAGTCAAGGCAGGATATGAATGCGGTCTTGTCTTTGAAGGCTTTGACAAGATGCAGGAGCTGGATATCGTAGAGGCTTACATCATGGTAGAAGTACCCCGCTAATAAGAAATCATGACGGGGTGGCAGTGCCCGCACGAAGTGTGCCGGGTGAATACTGCCGGCAGTTATGTAACAGAAAGGAAACAGCATGAGAAAAAACAGCGTGAAAAATACCCGTATCAATGGGGAAGTGCAGCGCGTTTTGGCGGAAGTTATCCGGGGAGAAATCAAAGATCCCCGGATTTGTCCGCTTACAAGCGTGGTTGCCGTGGAAGTGGCTCCCGACTTAAAGACCTGCAAGGCGTGGATCAGTGTCCTTGGGGATGAACAGGCAAGGGAAGACACTTATAAAGGATTAAAGAGTGCCGAGGGTTATATCAGAAACCGTCTGGCAAAAACCATTAACTTAAGAAACACACCGGAGATCACGTTTATCATGGACCAGTCCATTGAATATGGTGTCAATATGTCCAAAAAAATCGACGAGGTCATGGAAGAACAGAATGTGAGAAGTGTGGATACGGAAACATTTTCTGATGCGGACGAACAGTCCGAGGATGAGTAAGAGAGGCTGGCGAAAGAGATGAATATACTACAGGAATGTGAGGGCGCAAAAACCATTGGCATCAGTGCCCATATAAGACCGGACGGAGATGCCATAGGCTCCACCATGGCATTGTATTTATACCTGAAAAAAAAGATGCCGGAAAGCAGAATTCATTTGTATCTGGAAGGTATTCCGGGCGGCTTTACCCATCTTCGGTATTTACAGGAAGCAGACCTTATCTATCAGGGTGAGGATACTTTTGACGTATTCTTTGCACTGGATACCAATGCAGAGCGTCTGGGCGGTGCGGAAGCGTTCTTTCATGGTGCTCGCAAAAAAATCAATATCGACCATCATATCAGCAACGCTTCCGGATGCGGGGATGTCAATCTGGTGATTCCGGATGCCAGTTCCACGGCGGAAGTGCTTTTTGGCGTGATTCCCAAGGAGGATCTGGATACGGATATTGCCATGGCACTGTATACCGGCATCATCCACGATACCGGTGTTTTCCAGTATAGCAATACTTCCCCAAAGACCATGGAAATCGGCGCCCAACTGATTGCATTCGGATTCCCTTTTGCAAGAATTATTGAAGAAAGCTTTTATCAGAAGACCTATCTCCAAAGCCAGATCATGGGCCGGGCACTTATTGAGAGCATCCGTTTCATGGACGGTAAGTGCATTGTCAGTTGTATCGATAAAGAGAAAATGGACTTTTACGGAGCCAAACCCTCAGATCTTGACGGTATAGTGAACCAGCTTCGAAATATTGCAGGGGTGCACTGTGCCATCTTCATGTATGAAAAAGAGCATATGGAATACAAGGTCAGCCTGCGTACCGATGAATAC
>JBJFCA010000236.1:0-8233 GCA_051888725.1 Lachnospiraceae bacterium | reverse complement strand
CTGGCAGAAGGAGTTTGAAGAAATGTTTCCCTATGAGGAAACAGAAGACCAGCTGCAGGCCATTGCAGACACGAAAGCGGATATGGAAAGCACGAAGATCATGGATCGCCTGATCTGCGGGGATGTGGGGTACGGAAAGACGGAAATTGCGATCCGGGCTGCATTCAAGGCAGTGCAGGAGGGCAAGCAGGTGGCGTATCTGGTGCCTACGACTATTCTTGCCCAGCAGCATTACAATACTTTTGTGCAGAGAATGAAGGATTTCCCGGTACGGGTAGACATGATGTCACGCTTCAGGAGCGCTGCAGAGTTAAAGAAGACGGTCACCGACCTGAAAAAAGGAATGGTGGATATTGTCATCGGCACACACAGAATTCTGTCCGCAGATGTGGAATTTAAGGATCTGGGGCTTTTGATTATTGATGAAGAGCAGCGGTTTGGTGTGGCGCATAAGGAGAAGATCAAAAAAATGAAGGAGAATGTGGACGTGCTGACGCTGACTGCGACGCCTATCCCCCGCACCCTTCATATGAGCCTTGTGGGAATACGTGATATGAGTGTGCTGGAGGAAGCCCCCAATGATCGTCTGCCTATCCAGACCTATGTGTGTGAATATAACGAAGAAATGGTACGGGAAGCCATTGTCCGGGAAATGGCAAGGAACGGACAGGTATACTATGTGTACAACAGGGTGAATAATATTGCGGATATTGCAGCTTCCCTTCAGAAACTGGTACCGGAGGCCAACGTGGCATTTGCTCACGGTCAGATGAAGGAACAGGAGCTGGAACGGATCATGTACGATTTCATTAATGGAGAAATCGATGTTCTGGTATCCACGACCATCATCGAAACGGGACTGGATATTTCCAACGTGAATACGATCATTATTCATGATTCGGACAATATGGGACTCTCCCAGCTTTACCAGCTGCGCGGACGTGTGGGCCGCTCCAACCGGACAGCATATGCCTTCCTGATGTATAAAAGGGATAAGATGTTAAAGGAAGAGGCGGAAAAGCGCCTTGCCGCCATTAAAGAATTTACGGAGCTCGGCAGCGGCTTTAAAATTGCCATGCGGGATCTGGAGATTCGTGGTGCCGGCAATCTGCTGGGCAAAGTGCAGCACGGGCATATGGAAGCAGTCGGCTATGATCTGTATTGTAAAATGCTGAATGAAGCGGTGAAAACCTTAAAGGGAATTCCCGCGATTCAGGATTTTGCGACAGTGGTGGATCTTAACGTGGATGCCTTTATTTCACCGGAATATATCGTCAATGAGACCCAGAAGCTGGATATTTACAAAAGAATTGCCGGGATTGAAAACGAAAAAGAGCGGGATGATATGCGGGACGAACTGTTAGACCGTTTCGGCAGCATTCCGAAATCAGTGGATAATCTGCTCCGGATTGCACTGATCCGTGTCAGGGCGCATGCACTCTATATAACGGAAATCAAAGGGAAAAACGAGCGTATCCTGTTTACCTTCCGCCCGGACGCTCCCATAGATCCGACAGGGATTCCCGCCTTCTTAAAAAGGCATAAGGACAGACTGATGTTTACTTCCTACGGAAGCCCGTTCTTTACCTGGAAGTACGAAAAAACGGGACTGATGGAAAAGGATGCGGAGCTGCTTCTTACGGATACGGAAAAGCTTTTGCAGGAGATGACAGAGGTGATGCAAATTGACAGCAGCTCTCATAAAGAATAGAATAAGAAATGATAAAAAGGAAAGGTAAATACAGCACATGAAATGGAAGAAATTTAAAATAAAAACAATCACGGATGCCGAGGACATCATTATCTCTTCCCTTTACGATCTGGGACTCGAGGGGGCGCAGATTGAAGACAAGATTCCGCTCACCGCACTGGAAAAGGAGCAGATGTTTGTGGACATCCTGCCGGAGGGACCGGCGGATGACGGCATTGCCTACTTAAGCTTTTTCGTGGAGGAAAATCCCGACGGTTCCCTGAAGCTGAATGAGGAAACGACGGATGAGGGAGCCATTCTTTCCATGGTGGAAGCCGAGCTTTCCGACATCCGGCAGTTTATGGATATCGGAGAAGGCAGTATTGCAGTGGATGAAACTGAGGATATTGACTGGATCAACAACTGGAAACAGTATTTCCACCAGTTTTATATTGATGACATTCTGGTCATCCCCTCCTGGGAAGATGTTGAGACAAAGGACAGTGACAGGATGGTACTGCATATTGATCCGGGCACGGCATTTGGTACCGGCATGCATGAAACTACCCAGCTTTGTATCCGGCAGTTAAAAAAATATGTGACGCCGGAAACCAGACTTCTGGACGTGGGAACCGGCAGCGGCATTCTTTCCATTCTGTCCCTGATGTTCGGTGCAGAGCATGCGGTGGGAACGGATCTGGATATCTGTGCAGTGGATGCCGTCAGGGAAAACTGTGAGAGCAACGGGATAGATCCTGAAAAGTTTGAAATGATGATTGGCAATATTATCACGGACAAGGAAATCCAGGACAGAGTCGGGTACGAATGCTACGATATTGTTGTGGCAAACATTCTGGCGGACGTACTGGTGCCTCTGACCCCGGTCATTATCCACCAGTTAAAACCGGGCGGTATTTACATTACCTCCGGTATTATCGACGATAAGGAACAGACCGTGACAGAGGCAGTGAAGGCAGCAGGATTAAAGGTTTTAGAGGTGACATATCAGGGAGAATGGGTCAGCGTAACCGCACAGAAAACCGTATAGTACGGACGCAACATCACCGGCAGATGAAATACAATTGGAATAAAAATGTAAAATACAAATTATGAGGGAGAATACAAATGGCAAATATTAAAAAGGTAATGGAAGAAATTGCACCGGTTATGGGACTTTCGTATGATGCGAAAAAGAATATTGCTTACGGCAGGTACAGAGGTTTTACCATGCTGGTGGAGCCGTGGCAGTTAAACAGCAAGCAGCCGCAGATTGCGATATCCTTTATGGCATCCATTAACGGGGATCCGCTCAACCCTACCCTGTTATATGATGTGAAGCTGCCTCAGGGAGTAAGCTGCACTGCGGCAAAATACCGGATCTGTATGCTTGTGCCGCTGAACGGTAAGCAAAAAAACGTAACAGGAGCCATTGTGGATACGGCAAGAATCGTAGTGGATTTTGTGCTTTCACAGGGTGGCGTCAACAGCGATGAAAACGGTATGGCTGTGAATACCTTTGTATGGCGCATTAAGGGGCAGAATGTAATTTTAGGAGAAGACGGTGCAAGCACGGTGCAGAGTAAAATGCGGATGCAGGCAGCGGAAGCGGATATGAAACAGGAAAACTATGTACTGGGTATCATTGGCGGTCTGCTTGGTTCTCTGGTGGGCGCACTGGTCATTTTCCTGATTGCCAGAATCGGATTTATTTCCGTGCTGGGAGGGATTATCCTTGGATTTGCCGTCGTGTTTGGCTATAAGAAGCTGGCCGGTAAATTTTCTTTATTTGGTCTGATCTCCTGTATTATTATTACCATTGTGATGACCTATGCGGCATTTTACTTTGATGCGGCAGCAAGTCTGTACTTTGCACTGGATGGCGATTTTACTTTTGTTGAATGTCTGCAGGATGCAAGATTTTTCTATGATCTGGCAGGAGAGATGGGTACCTACTACCGCAATCTGGCACTGATGATGATTATGGGCGCCGGCGGTGGCATCGGCGCCGGTATTACAGAGTACAACAGCCAGAAGGAAGAGCGGGAAATTTACCGTCTGGGATAATCTTTATCCGGGAAGGAGCGGTTCTTTGTATCAGTTTTTTGTGGAGACATCACAGATCAATATAAATGACAAGACTGTCACAATATATGGCAGCGACGTGAACCATATTAAAAATGTTCTGCGGATGAAGGCAGGAGAAGAAATTGCGGTCAGTAACGGACAGGACGGCAGGGAATACCGCTGCGGTATTGCGTCCATGGAGGACGATCGCATCGTATGCGAGCTGCTGTTTATCAAAGAAGACGGCGTAGAGCTTCCGTCAAGAGTACATTTGTATCAGGGACTTCCCAAAGCAGACAAGATGGAAATGATCATTCAAAAGACAGTGGAGCTGGGTGTGACGGAGATCATTCCGGTCGCTATGAAACGCTGCGTGGTGAAGCTGGATGAGAAAAAAGGCAGGCAGAAGACTGCAAGATGGCAGGCTATCGCAGAGGCGGCTGCCAAACAGAGCAAAAGAAGCCTGATCCCCGTGGTCAGGGAACCGGTGCCTTTTACGGATGCAGTAAAGGAAGCGGCCGGTATGGCAGTGAAGCTTATTCCCTATGAATTGGCGGAGGGAATGGCAGCCACAAAACAGATACTTGAAGCCTTACCGAAAAATGCGGATATTGCTGTTTTTATCGGTCCGGAAGGCGGATTTTCAAAAGAAGAAATAGAGGAAGCGAAAGCAGCCGGTATCCTGCCCGTCACACTGGGAAAAAGAATTCTTCGGACGGAAACAGCGGGCCTTACGGTAATGGCATGGATCATGTATCAGTTGGAAGAATAATCGCATATATTGTTTTATAGGACGTAAAAAGGAGAAAAACCATGGAAGTATACCTGGATAACTCGGCTACCACAAGGGTATTCCCGGAAGTGGCGGAACTGATGTCAAAAATCATGTGTGAAGATTACGGCAATCCGTCCAGTATGCACTTAAAAGGTGTGCAGGCGGAGAGATATGTCCGGTATGGCAGAGAGACACTTGCTAAAATCTTAAAGGTGAGTGAAAAAGAGATTTATTTTACCTCCGGCGGAACAGAGTCTGATAACCTGGCATTGATCGGCTGTGCCATGGGGAATTACAGAGCGGGAAAACATCTGATCACGACAAAAATCGAGCATCCCGCAATTTTGCAGACCATGCATTATTTAGAGGATCAGGGGTTTGAAGTGACATATCTGTCAGTTGATGAAAAAGGACAGATTTCCCTGAAGGAGCTTCAAAATGCCATACGCACAGATACGATCTTAGTTTCCATTATGCATACCAATAATGAAATCGGAGCAGTGGAACCGATTGCGGAAGCGGGCAGGCTCATTAAAAGCATAAATCCGTCCACACTGTTCCATGTTGACGCCGTGCAGGGATTCGGAAAATACCGGATTTATCCGAAGAGAATGGGAATCGATCTTTTGTCGGTAAGCGGTCACAAGATTCACGGCCCTAAGGGAGTCGGTTTTTTATATGTTGGAGAAAAGGTAAAAATTCATAACATTATCTACGGCGGAGGGCAGCAGAAAAATATGCGCTCCGGAACGGAGAATGTGCCGGGAATTGCCGGTATGTGCAAGGCAGCCGAAATGCTGTATGATCATCTGGAGGAGGATGCCGGCAGACTGTATGAATTAAAAAAATATTTTTGTGAAGGGTTAAAGCAGATTCCGGATATCCGGTTGAACAATCCGGATGACGTGGAGGGCGCACCGCATATTGTCAGTCTCTCCGTGAAAGGTGTGCGTAGTGAGGTGCTTTTGCATGCATTGGAGGACAAAGGAATTTATGTATCGGCAGGAAGTGCCTGCTCTTCCAATAAACCCCATACGGCGGGTTCCGCAACCATGAAAGCCATCGGTCTTCCCGCAGAATACCTGGATTCCACCTTGCGTTTCAGCATGTCCGTTTATACCACGAAGGAAGAATTGGACTATACATTGCAGGTTATGTATGATATGATTCCCATGTTACGTAAGTACACAAGACATTAGAAAGGAAATGAACTATGTATAAAGCATTTCTGATAAAGTATGCCGAGATCGGTGTAAAAGGCAAAAACAGATATTTATTTGAAGAAGCACTGGCCAATCAGATAAAATACGCATTGAAGAAATGCGAGGGAGAATTTCAGGTCAGGAAGACGCAGGGCAGAATTTATGTGGATGCCCTGACGGATTTTGATTTTGAAGAGACGGTAGAGAGACTGAAACGTGTCTTTGGCATTTCCGGTATCTGTCCCGTAGTCTACGTAGAGGATGAGGGCTTTGAAAAGCTCTGCGAAGATGTCTGCGATTTTATAGACAAAGTATATCCCGATAAGCATAAGACATTTAAGGTAAATGCAAGAAGAGCCCGAAAGAATTATCCGAAGGATTCCATGACCATCAATATGGATTTGGGAGAGGCCATCTTAAAGGCGTATCCGGAAATGCATGTGGATGTGCATCATCCGGACATTATGCTGAATGTGGAAATCAGGGAAAAAATCTATATTTATTCCGAAATCATTCCGGGACCGGGAGGTATGCCTGTCGGCACAGGCGGAAAAGCCATGCTGCTTTTGTCCGGCGGTATCGACTCCCCGGTGGCCGGTTACATGATAGCCAAAAGAGGTGTAAAGATCGATGCGGTCTATTTTAACGCACCTCCCTATACCAGTGAACGTGCCAAGCAGAAGGTGATAGACCTTGCCAGAATCGTATCCCGTTATACGGGGCCTGTTTATCTGCATGTCATTAACTTTACGGATATTCAGCTGTATATCTATGAAAAATGTCCGCATGATGAACTGACCATTATCATGCGCCGTTATATGATGAGAATTGCGGAAAGAATCGCAAAGGAAACAGAGTGCCTTGGTCTTGTAACCGGTGAAAGCATCGGGCAGGTAGCTTCCCAGACCATGCAGAGCCTTGTAGCCACCAATGAGGTGTGTACACTTCCGGTGTACAGACCGTTAATTGCATTTGACAAACAGGATATTGTGGATGTCTCTGAAAAGATTGGTACCTATGAGACCTCCATCCTGCCTTATGAAGACTGCTGTACCATTTTTGTGGCGAAGCATCCGGTTACAAAGCCAAGCCTGAAGGTTATCCGTCATCATGAAGAAAATCTGTCGGAGAAAATCGATGAATTAGTAGAAACTGCCATTGCGACAGATGAACTGATTATTGTAAGCGAGAACAGGGAAAGCTGAATAGATCATAAAAAAGAACACCTGGTCATTATCACAGGTGTTCTGCTTTTCCATTTTATCAATGGGTACTCATCAATTGCAAAGTGGAAATCATTAGATTATGTAGGGCTTTAATGCAGCCATTACATCGTCAATATTTTCTTCTGCATGGATATTCAGATCGATGGGTTTGGAAAGATCCAGACTGAAAATACCCATAATAGATTTTGCATCAATTACGTATCTGCCTGATACAAGGTCGAAATCGTAATCAAACTTTGTAACATCATTTACAAAGGATTTTACTTTGTCAATTGAGTTTAAAGAAATCTGAACTGTCTTCATAGTTACTACCTCCTTACATGATTCATACCTTCGTTATCATCTTACTAATAACACGGATAAAAGTCAATCATAAAACATTACAAAATTTGAGAGGAATCTGTATGAAAAGAGCAGCATTACACAACCTTGGATGCAAGGTGAATGCTTATGAGATGGATATAATGCAACAAAATCTACAAGAAAACGGTTACAGAATTGTACCATTTGATGAAATAGCAGATATTTACATCGTAAATACCTGTACCGTAACCAATATTGCCGATCGGAAAAGCAGACAGATGCTGCATCAGGCCAAGAAGCGAAATCCGGATGCCGTTGTAGTGGCAGTAGGCTGTTATGTGCAGGTGACAGATCCCGAAGCTTTACAGAAAGAAGGAATTGATCTGGCAGTGGGGAATAATCGGAAAAAAGACCTTATTCCCATTTTAAACGAATTTCTGGCAAGCCGTCATGTACCGGATGAGGCTGTCACGGATGTGAATGCCCCCTGCGATTATGAAGAAATGACGTTAAAACATACTGCTGAGCATACCAGGGCATTCATTAAAATTCAGGATGGATGCAACCAGTTCTGCTCTTACTGTATCATTCCCTATGCCAGGGGACGCGTGAGAAGCAGGCGGTATGAGGACATCCGACGGGAGATGGAGGGCCTTGCAGCATCCGGCTATAAAGAGGTTGTGCTTACCGGCATACACATCAGCTCCTATGGCATTGATTTCGATGAAAAAGCCTGGGAACAGGGAACGTCCGTGATCCGGCAGAAACAGGACGGCAGACGGGATTATGCAGGCAGTTCTCGGCTGATTGATCTGATTGAGAAACTGCAGGATATTGAAGGCATTGAGAGAATTCGCTTAGGATCCCTGGAACCCCGGATCGTGACACAGGATGCGGTAAGGAGAATGGCGGCTCTTTCCAAGCTGTGCCCGCATTTTCATCTTTCCCTGCAAAGCGGCTGTGATGAAACCTT
>JBJFCA010000235.1:0-8329 GCA_051888725.1 Lachnospiraceae bacterium | reverse complement strand
GACTATATGTGTTTATTTTTAGTTTCATCAAAATATATGAACGAAATATGTAAAGATATAATAGAAATAATTATAAATTCTATGGAACTAAATGATATGTATGAAGAAAGCGCTAATATGATGCTGGAAACAATGAGCATGATAGCTGTTGTAAATGCATTAAAGGGATTGAAGAATAAAGTTACCCCCGATATTATTAAAGAATTGAATGAGCTGAATACCAAGGAACAGTATCATGAGGCAGAGAATCAGATGGCGATGGCTATGGGTAATCAAGAGGAACAATCAGACAAGCTGCTCGTTCCTCCTGCCAACAGCATTGGGGGTTAGTCAGACGATAGGACGGTACTGCCAATCCCCACATGCAGAGCATGTGCCTGCGGTAAAGGGATTGACAGCACCTTACTGGTTACCCTGCAGGTGGGTGGGCAGGGCGACGCGCCTGCGCTTGCCGTCGCCATCTGCTACCAGCACCCACCATGCGGGCGGGTAAACCACGCCTACGTTTGTCTATGCATGTACTTTGTATGTATTTTGCATCAGAGGTTTCGGAAAGCTCCTTTCTATGCGGTTTTTGAAATGTTGTTAAAGTTCAAGTCCGGCCACCAGCAGTTAAAAACAGGAGAAACGCTGTAAAATCAACGTTTCTCCTGTTTTTTATGACGGAAAATGTATGTATTTGTATAAATGTTGACGGTATTTTTTTCTTTTAGACGGGTTAATTGTTGACAGTAAAAATCATTCAGGAATAAAATATGAAAGGATAACGAAAATAGCAACCTCAAAAGGAACACAAGATGAAAATTATTGATATGACCTGTCCTAAATGTGGCGCACAGCTGAAGATGGATTCAGATAAAGAAAAAGCGGTATGTGAATATTGCGGATATAGTATGCTGATTGAGAAGGAAGACACCTTAGAAGAAATCCGTGCCAAAGCACAGTCTAAGGCATACGGATATCATAAAGGTAAATTAGAAGCAGAAGAGGAAATCAATAAAAAGAAAAAGTATCATAAGGCAAGAAATATTGTTATTATGATTGGCGTAATCGTATTGATTATTATAGTGTCTGCGGCAATTCGGGAGTTATCAAAACCCAAGATCAATCCATTTGACTGTATTGAAGTATCTTTCCGGGGGAAGGATGGTGAAGGAGAGGTTTTGATGGATGTAATAAAGTCGGTTGAAGGTATAGACCCAAACCTAATTGAATTTGATATTTCAAAGGATGACCATCTAATTCAAGGAGAAACCATCAGTATTTATGCCACAAGCACAGAATATCATCTGACGGAAAAAACAAAAGTCTATACAGTAGAAGGCTTGGATGAATATTTAAAAGATTTAGATTCTATTCCCGAAGAAGCTTTGGAAATTATTCATACAAAGGCAACAGCATGCCTTGAATTGAATCTGGAGAGCACTAAAAAGGCCGGTGCTTTTGTGGAAATGAAACCGGTGAGATTGTTTTTAGCTACGGATGGAAAACAGACAAATGAGTTATATGATGTGTTTGAAGCTCATTTTATCACTGATAGTGGAGAAAAAACATATTATGTATTAGCCCGTTTTAAAGACGTTGTGATACGGAACGGTGAGCAGGTATCTATTAATATGTCCGGCGGTACATATCTGGGATCCCTTACTCAGATAGAAGGCAGTTTTTGGATTATGGCATACGCTTCTCTTGAGGAAATCCAGGCGGATATTCTTACCAGCGAGGAGAGCTACATGGAGTTGAAGGAAAAAGATTTATAAAAATTCCACCCCTCAAAATTGAGAGGTGGATGAACTTTTCATTATTGCTGATAAGTTGTGCAACGTCCTTTTCCCATTTTTTTTGCATGATACATTGCGGAATCGGCACGATTGAACAGATCCTCAAAGGTATCCTGTCGGGATAATCTTGAGGAGATGCCGATACTGCATTTTAATGGACTATCCAGACCAATAACTTTTTCGGAAAGCTTTTGAAGCAGGGTATCAGCAAGGCTTTCAACGATACGAAGTGATTTACCCTGTACAAAAATTATAAATTCGTCTCCGCCGAATCGGGAGATGATACAGTCATTTTCAAAACAATTGACAAGGACCGTTGCAGTTTCTTTTAACACTTCGTCGCCAAAAGAATGACCATATTCATCATTTATATTTTTAAAATTGTCCAGGTCGATCATGAGCAGATGGGATTCCGAAGTGGGATTTGTTTTAAGCCACTCATTAATCTTCTCGGTAGCAGTTCCCTTATTATAAAGTCCGGTTAAATAATCAGTCTCAACCCGATGAATAATTTCCTGACGTTCGGTAGCTGATTTGTGAATATTGCTTATTTTCCCGAGTACGCTGATTACCTTTCCGCTTCCGTCCGCAATGCTTGAATAATAAGTCTTGTGCCATTCAAATTCTCCGTTAGAGACTTTACTCAGATACTCCAGTTCGCCGCGTATGGGGATTTTGGACGCCGTTTCCAGAACATCCATAAATTTTTTAATGTGGTCAGGATGAACCAGAGGAGATTGTTTCATATATTCATGATAGTTCTCAATCTCCTTACGATTTTTGTTTTCGGGAAAGTTATAATTGAAAATCATTTTGTCTTCGCCCGGTTTGTATTCAAAAAGAATGGCAGAGGTGGTCTCAACCAATATTTGGTAACGCTCTTTCATAACTTTGATTTCTGCTTCCAATGCCTGAATCTTTTGTTCGTAGTCGTTTTTATCCATACTTGTATATTCCCTTCGTTTCATCAAGATCCCCTGATCTCATATGAGCAGGCAGTGATTTCCACATAGCAAACCAATAGATTGCAAATGTGTTCAGAAGTGTAAAAGTTGTAGTTAGGTAGTACAATTGATATAAAAATATTATATGTTCTTTTGTAATATTTCGCAACTTAAATCCTAAAGAAATCCCATCTTTATGATGAAAGTTCATTCTTATCAAATGTAACTTTTCATAATTCAAAATTGACAGGGGGTACCCGAAACAATGAAAAAGAGAATTTCCAAGATAAATTCCATAGATTATGGCGGTAAATGGATAGGCATTGGCCTTCTGCTTGCAGTGGTTATACCCGGAATACTCTGGATGATATTCCATGTTTTTTTCTGGTGGCTTTGCGTTTTTGGGGTCGTGATCCTGCTCGCATTTCTGATTGTATTTATCATTGAGATGCGTCAGGACAATAGTAAGATTCCATATTATGAGCGTACATTAAAAGATAAAATACCGTATGATCCGCAAAAACAATATGCCGTGATCAGAGTTTCCATTTGTACCGGTGAAAAGGTAGCCGGATTTAAGAATTATGATGATGCACATTTTACGGAAGTAATGCTGATCAAGAACGAGGAAGACGAAAAAAGATTTCGGGCAATATACGGACTGGATGAAATAAAGACGATATATTAAGGCATAGGGTATTGCCGAATCAGCAGAAATGACTATTCGGGTATGGAAATTAAGAATTACATGTGATAAAGTAAGGAAAGCAGGAACAAAGAAATCATATAGAACCGGAATGGAGGATGCATATGGGAAAGATTGATGAAATAAGAGCAGAAATGGTAGCAGCCATGAAAAATAAGGACAAGGAAAGAAAAGAATCCCTTTCCATGCTGTTAAGTGCTTTAAAGAATAAGGCCATTGACAAAAGGGCGGATCTGACACCGGATGAAGAAAATGAGGTAATCAAAAAGGAGATTCGCCAGACCAAAGAAACACTGGAATCAGCACCTGCAGACAGGACGGATATCATTGAGCAGTGTGAAAAGCGTCTGGCTGTATATAAGGAATTCGTACCGGAAGACTTAAGTGAGGATGCCATCCGGGATATTATCAAGGGCGTGCTGGCTGATCTTGGAATTGATACACCTACAGCCAAAGATAAGTGCAGGATCATGAAGGAGCTGATGCCCAAGGTAAAAGGCAAGGCTGAGGGTAGTGTAGTCAATAAAATTGTCGGAGAATTTCTTTGATTTTTTGGTTCTTTTTCATAAAAGACTAAATTTTTTATGAAAAAATCGTAAAAAAAGTTGTTGACATAAAAAAAATGGGGTGCTATACTCTCCCCATAGCAAAGGTGCTACGAGTTGTCGTAGTGCCTTTTTTGTTTTGCAGAACAAATTTTATACAAAATTTTGAGGAGGAAAAATTATGACAGAGGAAATTATGAGTGCAGTCAGCGGTGAAGTCTTCGGTGTCTGGTTCCTCATTGGTGCAGCCCTTGTATTCTGGATGCAGGCTGGTTTTGCAATGGTGGAGACCGGATTTACCAGAGCAAAGAATGCCGGCAATATCCTGATGAAAAACCTGATGGATTTTTGTATCGGTACTGTAGTATTTATTTTAATTGGTTTCAGCCTTTTATTGGGTGAAGATTTATTAGGCTTTATCGGAAAGCCCGGATTTGACATTTTTACGGATTATGCAAACTTCGATTGGTCTAACTTTGTATTTAACTTAGTATTCTGTGCAACAACGGCTACTATCGTTTCCGGTGCAATGGCTGAGAGAACAAAGTTCTTATCTTACTGTATTTATTCCGCAGTAATCTCCGCTTTGATCTATCCCATCGAAGCACACTGGATCTGGGGCGGCGGCTGGCTTGCACAGCTTGGCTTCCATGATTTCGCAGGTTCCTGTGCAATTCATATGGTTGGTGGTATTTCCGCTTTAATCGGTGCAAAAATATTAGGACCCCGTATTGGTAAGTTTACAAAAGATAAGAGTGGTAAGATTACAAAAGTAAATGCATTCCCCGGACACAATCTTCCGATTGGCTGTCTTGGTGTATTCATCCTGTGGCTCGGCTGGTACGGATTCAACGGTGCAGCCTGCACAAGCCTTGATCAGCTGGGATCCGTATTTGTAACCACTACAGTTGCTCCTGCAATTGCAACCGTTGTATGTATGATCTTCACATGGATCAAATATGGCAAGCCTGATGTATCCATGTGCTTGAATGCTTCCTTGGCAGGTCTGGTTGCCATTACCGCTCCCTGCGATGTTACCGATGTAACAGGTTCCATCATCATTGGTGCTGTTGCAGGTCTGTTAGTTGTATTTGGTGTATGGTTCTTAGATTACAAGCTTCATATTGATGATCCTGTAGGTGCAGTTGCAGTTCACTGCTTAAACGGTATCTGGGGTACTATTGCAGTTGGCCTGTTTGCAACGACTTCCGCACCGGGCAATGACACTTTAACCGGTCTGTTCTATGGTGGTGGATTTGACCTGTTAGGAAAACAGCTTCTCGGTTTTGTCTCTGTAGCAGCATGGACAGCAGTACTGATTACCATTACTTTCCTGATTATCAAAGCAATCGTAGGATTGAGAGTCAGTGAAGAAGAAGAAATCGTAGGTTTGGATTCCTGCGAACATGGTCTTGCATCTGCTTACTCAGGCTTCAGCATTATGGATATTTCCAATACCATGACCATGGATGTAAACGAAAATACAAATCTTGGATCAGAAGATTACGAAGAAGCTTCTGCAGCTAAGAAGGCAGCAGCTGTCAAAGTGGTTGAAGCACCTGTGGCTTCTGCAACCGGTATCTACAAGGTAGTAATTATTGCTAAACTGTCCAGATACGAGAAGGTAAAGAAAGCCATGAACGATCTGGGTGTAACCGGCATGACAGTTACCCAGGTAATGGGTTGTGGTATCCAGAAGGGTGCAGGCGAGATGTATCGTGGTGTTGAAATGGATGCAACCCTGCTTCCTAAGGTAAAAGTAGAAGTAGTAGTCAGCGAGATTCCTGTTACAGATGTAATTGAGGCAGCTAAGAAGGCTCTTTATACCGGACATATCGGAGACGGCAAGATCTTCGTATACAATGTTGATAAGGTTGTTAAGGTTCGTACCGGTGAAGAAGACTACGCTGCATTACAGGATGTAGAATAAAGATTCCTTTTCAAAAAGTTGTGCTGTACATAAAAATCAAAAGACTGTGTGCCTTTCGGCATGCAGTCTTTTTGCGTTACTTTTCAGGTAAAAGCAAGTCGGTAATAGAATGGTAAGCAGCTACTTTATAAATAGTTAATAGTTATTTTAGAATCATATTAGCACTCTCCTATTGACAGTGCTAATAATAGGTGTTATAGTACAGATAGAACAAAAGAAAAGGTAATTGTTCTGCATTGCGTAACATAAAAAGTTATCGGGAACAAAGTTCCCGGACAGATTGCGGTAAAACTGCACTGTTTATAGAAGGAGGAATGACTTATGATGTTACCGAGCATTTTTAATGATGATTTATTTGATGAGATGATGGAGTTTCCTTTTGATGTAGAGGACGAATTCTTTGGCAAGCACAATCCTTTATACGGAAAGAAAGCAAAACATATGATGAAGACCGATGTAAAGGAGAAGGACGACAAATACGAGGTAGATGTGGATCTGCCCGGATTTAAGAAAGACGAGCTGCACCTGGATCTGAATAACGGTTACCTTACCATTTCCGCAGAGAAAGGCCTTGACAAAGATGAAGAGGACAAGAAAGGCAAATACATCCGCAAGGAGCGTTATGTAGGCAGTATGAGCAGAAGCTTCTATGTCGGAGAAGGCATTACGGAGGAAGATATTAAGGCAAAATACGAAAACGGTATTTTGAAGCTTACGATTCCAAAGAAAGACCAAAAAGCAGTAGATGACAAGAAATATATTGCCATTGAAGGATAAAACAGATTGAAAAATCCCTTCCCGGGTTATAAGATAGAATTACAGATTTTATCTTATAATGAAGGAAGGGATTTTTTATTATGAAATTTAAGGATATGCCTTATGAAAGAGTAGACTTTGACAAAGTTGCCGAAAAGATGACTGCTCTTATGAAAGAATTTGAGGAAGCAGGTAGCGGTGAGGAGCAGTTTGCCGTACATCAGAAGTTTTATCAGCTTAACAGTGAGGTATCTACAGCCATCACAATTGCCCAGATTCGTCATGATATTGACACAACGGATGAATTTTACAGTGCAGAACAGGATTTTTATGATGAAAAAATGCCTGTTTTGGAAAATCTGGTGGTGGATTACAAGAAAAAACTGTATGAATCCCCTTACAGAGAATATCTGGTTGAAAAAATCGGACCGGTAGCATTCAAAAATATGGAAATCTCCCTGAAAGCGTTTGATCCTAAAATTATTCCGCTTATGCAGGAAGAAAATGCCCTGGTAACGGAGTACAGCAAGCTGATTGCTTCTGCCAAGATCGATTGGGAAGGGGAGGAATTAAACCTGTCTTTGCTTCGTCCTTACACCATCGACCCGGACAGAAATGTAAGACAGAAAGCCTGGGATAAGATGGCAGATTTCTTTGAAGCGAATGCGGAGAAATTAGACGAGATATATGACAAGCTTGTGAAAAACAGAGATGCACAGGCCAAGGCTCTGGGATATGAGAATTACCTGACGCTTGGTTATTACCGTATGCAGCGCAATGACTACGGAAGGGAAGAAATTGAAAACTTCCGTAAACAGATCAAAGAAGATTTTGTGCCCTTCGCGGAGAAGCTGCATGACCGCAGAAGACAGAGACTGGGTCTTGAAAAGCTTTCCTATATTGATGAAGGAATTTATTTTAAGGAAGGGAATCCGAAGCCCATCGGTACACCGGAGGAAATTCTGAAAAACGGACAGAAGATGTATGCCGAGCTTTCTTCGGAGACAAAAGAGTTCTTTGACTTCATGATGGAAAATGAACTCTTTGATGTATTGGGAAGAAAGACAAAGAGGGCCGGCGGTTATATGACTTATCTGCCTGTATATCATTCACCGTTTGTCTTTGCCAACTTTAACGGTACAGAAGGTGACATTGATGTCATAACACATGAGTGTGGTCATGCATTCCAGGGATATCTGTCCGGAAAGGATCCCATTCAGGAGCACAGCGACATTACCATGGAGACAGCGGAGACCCATTCCATGTCCATGGAGTTTTTCACCGGAAAATGGATGCCTCTTTTCTTTGGAGACAGAGCAGAGGATTACAGACTGATGCATTTAGAGGATGCGGCTGCCTTTATTCCTTACGGATGTATGGTGGATGAATTCCAGCATATTATCTATGAGAATCCGGATATGACGCCTGCAGACAGACATGCTGTATGGAAAAAGCTGCAGCAGGAATACAAGCCCCATTGGGATTTTGGTGATGCCAAATTCTTCTCAAAGGGCGGATACTGGCAGAAACAGCAGCATATTTATATGTACCCTTTTTATTATATTGATTATTGTATCGCACAGACCAATGCCCTGCAGTATAAAGTGAAGATGGATGAAAATTTCCAGTCTGCATGGGAGAGTTACTTAAAGCTTTGTAATCTTTCC
>JBJFCA010000234.1:0-8359 GCA_051888725.1 Lachnospiraceae bacterium | reverse complement strand
CGTATGAAGATGCAGTGAAGGAAATCAATCGCCGGAAAGACAAGACAGCAGTGTATGAACTGACACTTACGGATGATCTTTTTGTAAAGGGAAGCCTGATGCCTGCCGCAAAAAGCTGCAGGCAGATCATCATAAGCAGTGAAACACAACAGGAGATTTCCTATGGCGGTACGCTGGCGCTTACCTGTGATTTTAAGCTTTGCGGTGTGACACTTGCAAGAAAAACAGGGAATAAGGTACTGGATCAGAGTATCAATGTCAATACTTATGAACTGGATCTGGCAGAAGGAGCGAAAGTACTTCAGCTTAAGAATCTGTCCGGAAAAACGAATGGCAGATTACTGGCAGAAAGTGAACCGGTTACAGTTTACGGAAATATCAGCGGAAACATTGACATCGTAAGCAAAGGCGCCGGCTTTTCAGTGTTCGGTAATGTTGCCGTAAGACTGCTGGATGCATCGGAGAGCGACATCAGCTGCAGCTTCTCTGTCAGTGCAGATAAAACAATCACGATCGGAACCCTGAAGGGACCGGAAACGGAAGGCGCAAACTGGGAGATTGTGGCTTCTGAAAATACGATTACCATAAAGGATTATGCGGGTGGAAATGTGACACTGGGCTACAGCCTGCACCGGGTACTGAAATTTACGGGAAAAGCACAGAGTACGGATGTTATAAATCTGGTTCCCATGAAACGCACACCGGAACAGTTTCATGTGATTGCAAGCATAGAACCCGGGGAAAAAATAGTCTCCTATGTCTCTAAGGATTATACAGCTGCTAATTTTGCACTGCTGCCCAGCGTGGAGACACCGCATGGAGGACATCCTGCCAAAAAAGGAACCACACTGATATTAGAGCAGTAAGAACAAACCACCGGCTTAGCCGGTGGTTTTGATTATTCCTGAATATGTATATTTTTCATGGCCCACAGTTGAAGCGCCTTGGCGTTGGTGGATATTTTCTCAAGTGAGTCCAGGATATGCTGGAAAGCAGGACGTTCACTTTCGGATATGATTCCATCCTCCGAGATGGAGATTAACGAAAGACGCAGGGAATCAATATCCTTTAAGGAACCAAGTACCTTCAGGGCAAGTCTGTCAAAGTCGTCAATGATGACTTCCTTCACACTGCCCTTGCCGATGGGACATTCCCTGGCACAGTAGGAATTACACAGTTCCGGACAATTGTAGGTCTTTGACATGGCGAGGACTTCTTCGGGGTAAGGATTGATGGCATCCAGTTCTATCCGGGCAAGTCTGGTCCGGTCTATGCCGATGATCTCGGCAGCTTTTTCCCTGCTGGTAAACTCATCCTTTTCTTTCGAAGCTTCGTATCGTGCGAGATAGTACATATTATCGGCAGCTTTTGTAGCTTTTTTTCCCATGCTGTAAACCTCCCTTTATGGTACACTTACATTGTACGGCAAAAGCCATACAAGAACAGTTTATGAAATAAATTGGTTTTTGTAAAGAATAAATCTATTTATTGCAAAAGTTTGTTGAGAAAAAAGCGAAGATTTGATACAATAACCTTAAGCCTGTTCATAAACTGGTATAGAAAAAATAATGTAAAACGGAGGATGAGAAAATGGGTTTAATCAGACTTGCCAAAATCGGTGCAGACGCAATCGGATCTACTCTTGGCGATCAGTGGCTTGAGTATTTCTACTGTGACTCCATCGACAGTGATACCCTGATGGTAAAGGGGCAGAAAAAAGTAAACGACGGACATAATTATAATACAAAGGGTATGCAGGACAATATCATATCCAACGGTTCTGTCATTGCCGTAAATGAAGGGCAGTGCATGATGATCGTAGATAATGGTAAAATCGTGGATATCTGTGCAGAGGCCGGTGAATTCAAATATGATAATTCCACGGAGCCTTCTATTTTTGCAGGTAATTTCCTGCAGAGCCTTGGCCAGTCTGCCGTAACCGCATGGAGAAGATTTACATTTGGCGGCAATGCAGGCAAGGATCAGAGGGTTTATTATTTTAACACCAAGGAAATCATGAACAATCTTTACGGAACCGCCAACCCGATTCCTTTCCGTGTTGTGGATAACAAGATCGGTCTTGATTTTGATACAGAATTAAAATGCAACGGTAAGTATTCCTTCCACATTGCAGATCCTGTAATCTTCTATACAAAGGTCTGCGGCAATGTAAGAGATTCCTATAAGAAGGAAGAGTTAAACAGCTTCATGAAGGATGAGCTGATTACGGCACTGCAGCCGGCTTTAGGCGAACTTTCCGCACAGGGCATCCGTTACAGTGAACTGCCCAGAAGCACCAAGGAACTGGTTACGGCACTGAATGCAGAGCTGAGTGAGCAGTGGATGGCAGCACGTGGTATTGAAATGTTATCCATTACCTTCAATCCTTCCCTGCCCAAGGAAGTATCCGAGCAGATCAGAGCAAGACAGAACGAAGCAATTTACAAGGATCCTACGATGGCGGCAGCAGGTCTTGCATCTGCACAGATGGAAGCTATGAAGTCTGCAGCAAGCAATACCTCCACAGGACCTATGATGGCATTCGCAGGTATGAACATGGCACAGATGGCAGGTGGTATGAATACCGGAAATCTTTTCGCAATGGGTCAGCAACAGCAGCAGGCAGCTCAGGCAGCCCAGGCAGCAGCTCCCGCACAGCAGGCTCCGGTAGCAGGCGTAGCAGGCGCAGCACCTGTACTGGGATGGACCTGTTCCTGCGGTCAGGCAGATAACAGAGGAAAATTCTGTATGGAATGTGGGAAACCCAAGCCCGAGGATGCCGGATGGACCTGCTCCTGCGGTCAGGTAAATCAGGGCAAATTCTGTAGCAACTGTGGTCAGAAGAAACCGGAAGGCGCACCTT
The DNA here is from genome assembly GCA_051888725.1 of Lachnospiraceae bacterium. Lineage (GTDB taxonomy): Bacteria > Bacillota > Clostridia > Lachnospirales > Lachnospiraceae > Acetatifactor. Next base: position 5,496 of record JBJFCA010000234.1, on the reverse strand, counting down.
TGTATAAGTGTGACAAGTGCGGATGGGAACCGGAAGATCCCGCACATCCTCCTAAATTCTGTCCTGAATGCGGAGATGTATTTGACGATAACGACATTAAATAATGGAGGAAACCAATGAATGCTGCAATAATAGGAATGATTATTGTACTGGTTCTTCTATTGGTGCTGGTAGGCGTAATTTATTACGCCTACCGTACTGTTAAGCGGAAAGTAAGCCGCTTTTCACAGCAGGTATTCGGTACACAGAGTATTGCGGAAGGAATCAGGCAAAGGGACCTTGAAGTGGCATCCACACCGAAATCCGTGGCAGGTATGACCAGCATCTGTCTGCCGCGTATCCAGAGAGATTTCCCGGATTTTCACTATAATGAAATGAAGAGTCGTGCAGAGAATGTACTGACATCTTACTTAAGAAGCATTGATGCCAATGATGCAGGGCTTTTATCGGAAGGCACTGAGGAATTAAAAGAGCAGCTTGCCATGAGACTGTCCATATTAGAATCCGAGGATACGAAAGAACAGTATGACGGAATCAAGATTCATCGTACGGAAATAGCGGGCTATAATAAGGATAAGGCAAAGTGCGCCGTGATTTTTCAGTCGGCAGTGGAGTATACGTATTATAAAGAAAAAAATGGTTCTGTAATCAAGGGAAACCGTGATTTAAAGACACAGAGCCGTTACAATGTAGAGTGTATCTACATACAGGACAGAGACATGGTTGCCAACATGCAGGATGCAGCTCTTGGCGTGAACTGTCCTAATTGTGGTGCACCGCTTTCCGGTGTGGGAGCAAAGGTATGTGCTTATTGCGGTACGCCGGTTGTTGAGATGAATATTTACTCCTGGAACTTCAGCAAAGTGGCAGAAGTTTAAATAAATTCAGCTATAAAATAAGAAAGAGTCAGGTTTTAAATGAGTATATACGATACATTGAATGAACCGCAGAAGCAGGGCGTCTTTACAACAGACGGACCTGTTCTTTTGCTTGCAGGGGCAGGCAGCGGCAAAACCCGTGTACTGACCCATAGAATTGCATATCTGATTGATGAAATGGGAGTGAATCCCTGGAATATTCTTGCCATCACATTTACCAATAAAGCAGCCGGTGAGATGCGGGAACGGGTGGATAACCTGATCGGCATGGGCGCAGAACAGGTATGGGTGGCAACTTTTCATGCAACCTGTGTGAGAATTTTAAGAAGATATATCGACAGGCTGGGATATGACAATAATTTTACCATTTATGATACGGATGACCAGAAGACGGTGATGAAAAATGTCATCAAAAAAATGGGTCTGGATCCGAAACAGTTTAAAGAAAGAAGTGTGCTTTCAGCCATATCTTCTGCCAAAGATGAACTGATTTCTCCCGCAGAGTATGAAATCCAATACGGCGGAGATTATAAAGCTGTACAGATTGCAAAGATTTACCGGGAATATCAGGATACCTTAAAAAAGAACAATGCACTGGACTTTGACGACCTGATTGTGAAGACTGTGGAGCTTTTTAAGGCGAATGAAGAGGTACTGCATTCTTATCAGGAGAGATTCCGCTACATTATGGTGGATGAATACCAGGATACCAATACGGCACAGTTTGAACTGATCAGACTCTTGGCAGACAGATACCGGAACTTGTGTGTAGTCGGAGATGATGATCAGTCCATTTATAAATTCAGGGGTGCCAATATCCATAATATCTTAAATTTTGAAACGATTTATCCGGAAGCAACCGTGATTAAGTTAGAGCAGAATTACCGTTCCACACAGAATATTCTGAATGCTGCCAATGCCGTAATCCGGAATAATGTAGGCAGAAAAGAGAAAAGACTCTGGACCGATAAGGGAGACGGAGTGCGGATTCATTTCCGTCAGTTTGATACGGCATATGAGGAAGCGGAATTTATTGCAGATGATGTTATTCACCGGATCAGGCGGGGAGAAGGCGGATATGGGGACTACGCAGTTTTATACAGAACCAATGCCCAGTCCCGTCTTTTGGAAGAACGCATGATTGCGGAAGGTATTCCCTATGATGTAGTAGGCGGCGTCAACTTTTATTCCAGAAAAGAAATCAAGGACGTACTTGCTTATCTGAAGACCATTGATAATGGCCAGGACGATGTTGCGGTCAAGAGAATCATCAACATTCCCAAGAGAGGAATCGGACAGACGACCATAGACAAAGTACAGGCATATGCAGATGAAAGACAGATCAGTTTTTATGATGCCTTAAAAGAGGCGGATCACATCATGACACTGGGAAAGGCGGCTGCTAAGATCAGGCCTTTTGTGGAACTGATTCAGACGTTTCGGAGTAAGCTTACCTATTACGGATTGAAGGACCTGCTGGATGATGTGCTGGAAAAAACGTCCTATATCGAGGAACTTTCCAATTCAGATGATGAGGATGCTGAAGACAGGATTGCCAATGTGGATGAACTTGTAAGTAAAATGGCATACTATGAAGAACAGCATGAGGATGCCACACTGGGCGAGTTCCTGGCAGAGGTGGCACTGGTAGCAGATATCGACGGCGTGCAGGATAAAGACGAAAAGGTACTTCTTATGACGCTGCACAGTGCAAAGGGACTGGAGTTTCCTTATGTTTATATGGCAGGCATGGAGGACAGTGTATTTCCAAGCTACATGACCATTGTTGCGGACGATAAGTCTGAGATTGAAGAGGAACGACGGCTGGCTTATGTGGGGATTACCCGTGCAAAAGAAGAACTGACACTCACCTGCGCCAGAATGCGTATGGTGCGGGGAGAGACCCAGTACAATCCCGTCAGCCGCTTTGTAGGGGAGATACCCACAGAGCTTATGGACAATACAACACCTGCACTACGAAACAGAACGCAGAGTAGTGGAATGCGAATGAATACACCGACAGACTCTGCATCCCTTGACAGCGAGATGCAGACTGCAGACTTTCGCCCTAAGGCAATTGTCAGGCCTAAGGTAACCGCAGCAGCAAAAAAGCCGTTTATTACACAGGATATCAGTGCCCTAAACCGGATTGCCGGAATCCAGAAGGGCAGTGCCATGGAGCAAAGCAGTGAAATCGATTATGGTCCAGGGGATCGCGTAAAGCATGTAAAATACGGCGAAGGAACAGTGCGTACCCTGCAAAAAGAACCGAGGGATTATAAGGTTACGGTCGATTTTGATCAGGCAGGTACCAAGATCATGTATGCATCTTTTGCAAAATTAAAAAGAGTATAGAAAAATACAGGAAACCATGTTATACTAAAAAAAATGGTTATTCTGACAGGAAAGAGACGACTTTTTTTATTCATGTCATAAAGAAAGGTGGATGAAGCAATGAATAAACTGGAAAATTTACTTGACATCGTGAAATCAAATGAAACGAAGATCAACGATCTGCTTCACAAGAAAGAGATAGAGCAGAAGGAAGAAAAGAAAGACAGCAAGCTTTGCATGATCTTTGGCATTATTGCAGCTATCATTTTAGTCGCAATCATTGCGTATGCGGTGTATAAAGTATTCATCAAAAAGCCGGATTATCTGGATGATTTCGAAGACGAGTTCGAGGATGAATTTGAAGACGGCTTCGATGATGAAGATGATTTCGAGGATGACGAGGAATCATAAAAATAGCTACGTGACAGGTGGGGCTCCTGTAAGAAGATCCCAAATTTTAGAAAAAGGTATGTGGTTATGAAAAAAGGACAGGTATATGAGGGAGTTGTGGAGCGGATAGACTTTCCCAACAAAGGAATTGTGAAGGTTGGAGAGGAGACCTGCGTGGTAAAGAATGCCCTGCCTGGACAAAAAGTAACCTTTAGCGTAAATAAGCTTAGAAAAGGGAAGGCGGAAGGCCGACTCCTTGAGGTGGTGGAAAAATCCTCTTTGGAGTGCGGCAGTCCGTGTTCCCATTTTGGCGTGTGCGGAGGTTGTACTTATTTGTCCGTTCCCTATGAAGAACAACTTCGAATCAAAGAAAATCAGGTAAAACGCCTACTTGACAGCGTTTTGCTCACCGGACAGGGTGAGTATGTGTGGGAGGGCATCAAGGCAAGCCCAAAGTATTTTGCTTACCGAAATAAGATGGAGTTTTCTTTCGGTGATGAAGAAAAGAACGGACCTCTGACACTGGGTATGCACAAGAGGGGCAGTTTTTATGATGTGCTCACGGTAGAGGACTGCCGGATCGTGGATGCAGATTACCGGATGATTCTAAAGTCGGTTCGAGACTATTTTGCAAAGAAAGAGGTTTCTTTCTACCACAGACTGACACATGAAGGGTATCTGCGTCATCTGCTGGTACGCAAAGCAGTGAAAACCGGAGAGATTCTGATTGCCCTGGTGACAACGACACAAAATCCATGGACAGGTAATGCGGCTTTAGAACAGGATGCAAAACAGGATACTGCGGATGCACAGGCTCTGCTTGCGGGATTCTGTGAAATGGTAAGGGCACTTCCTCTAATCGGAAGTCTTGCTGGTATCTTGCACATTGAGAATGATTCCATCGCAGATGTGGTACAGAGTGATGCCACCCATATTTTGTATGGAAAGGATTACTTTTATGAAGAACTGCTGGGGTTAAAATTCCGTATTACCCCTTTTTCCTTTTTCCAGACGAACTCTCTGGGAGCAGAGGTGCTCTACGATACAGTAAGAAATTATATCGGCGAATTACAAGGCGGCAGAGAAAGTGTGGTGTTTGACTTATACAGCGGTACCGGCACGATTGCCCAGCTTATGGCACCGGTCGCAGGAAAGGTCATTGGTGTGGAGATTGTGGAAGAGGCAGTGGAAGCAGCCAGGGAGAATGCGGCCTTAAATGGTCTTTCCAATTGTGAATTTTTAGCAGGGGATGTATTAAAGGTTCTGGATGAGATTACGGATAAACCGGATTTTATTATTCTGGACCCGCCAAGGGATGGAATTCACCCCAAGGCCCTGCCCAAAATCATTGGATACGGCGTGGATAGAATCGTTTACATTTCCTGTAAACCCACAAGCCTTGTACGGGATCTGGCTGTCTTCTTGGAAAACGGCTACCGGGTGGAGAAGGCGGTGGCGGTAGACCAGTTCCCATGGACAGCCAATGTGGAGACTGTATGTTTATTGTCCAAACTCCATGAAGCAAAGCATCATGTGAATGTGACAGTGGATATGGATGAGGTGGATTTGACAGCAGCAGAGAGCAAGGCTACATATGAGGAGATTAAGAAGAGTGGATGAATCAGAACCAGAAAGAACTGCTTGAAATGTGGGAAAGTCAGAATTTGAAGAAGTTACCGCCATTATAGGCGGTTTCTTCAGATGTTTGGGGTGCTGGAATGATACCGAGAATAAAGAGCATAAAGCCACTAAAGGGCTACTTTTGCACGTTGTTTTTGATGACGGAAAAGACTGTATTTATGATGTGAATGATGATATAAATACAATAAAGGGATATGAGGAAAAAGAAGTCATTGAGCTGCATTCCGGACGGGATTATCTGATTTACATGTTA
>JBJFCA010000233.1:0-8428 GCA_051888725.1 Lachnospiraceae bacterium | reverse complement strand
CCTGAATACCAAGTCTGTGCAGGGTAGGAGCACGGTTTAACATAACCGGATGTTCCTTGATGACCTCTTCCAGCACATCCCACACGCTGGTATCCAGTCTTTCTACCAGTTTCTTGGCATTTTTAATATTCTGGCTGATGCCTCTTGCCACCAGTTCCTTCATAACGAAGGGTTTGAACAGTTCGATTGCCATTTCCTTAGGCAGACCGCACTGATAAATCTTAAGTTCAGGACCTACCACGATAACGGAACGTCCGGAATAGTCCACACGTTTACCCAGAAGGTTCTGACGGAAACGTCCGGATTTACCCTTTAACATATCGGAAAGAGACTTTAACGCTCTGTTGCCGGGTCCGGTAACGGGACGTCCTCTTCTGCCGTTGTCAATCAGGGCATCTACTGCTTCCTGGAGCATTCTCTTTTCATTGCGGACAATGATATCGGGAGCGCCCAGCTCCAACAGTCTTTTCAGACGGTTGTTTCTGTTGATGATTCTTCTGTACAGGTCATTCAAATCGGAGGTAGCAAAACGACCGCCATCCAGCTGTACCATGGGACGTAAATCAGGAGGAAGAACAGGAATCACATCCATGATCATCCATTCCGGCTTATTGCCTGAACCTCTGAATGCTTCCACTACTTCCAGTCTCTTGATGATACGCGCACGCTTCTGACCGGTAGATTCTTTTAAGCCTGCTTTTAATTCTGCTGCATCCGCTTCCAGGTCAATGGCCTGCAGAAGCTCCTTGATTGCTTCCGCACCCATGCCCACACGGAATTTATTTCCATACATCTCGTATGCGTCCTGATATTCCTTCTCGGACAGGATCTGCTTATATTCCAGGTTGGATTCGCCCGGATCCAGTACAATATAAGATGCAAAGTAAAGAACCTTCTCCAGAACTCTGGGAGACAGATCCAGGATCAGTCCCATACGGCTGGGGATTCCTTTGAAATACCAGATATGGGAAACCGGAGCTGCCAGTTCAATGTGTCCCATACGCTCTCTACGTACGCTGGATTTTGTCACTTCAACGCCACATCTGTCGCAGACAACGCCCTTGTATCTGATCTTCTTATACTTACCGCAATGACACTCCCAGTCTTTCTGGGGACCGAAAATTCTTTCACAGTACAAGCCGTCACGTTCCGGCTTTAAGGTTCTGTAATTGATTGTTTCGGGCTTGGTTACCTCGCCTCTGGACCACTCACGGATTTTTTCCGGAGATGCAAGACCAATTTTTATGGCATCAAATGTCATAGGCTGATATACTTCATTTTTATTTTCTGACATTTTGGTACTCCCTTCCATACTAATTCTATTTCATTTAGAACTCGTCATCTTCGCCATCGAAGCTGTCGTCTGCAAGATCATCCTCGAAATCATCTTCGTCTGCATCATCTGCGTTTACCAGTTCGCCGTCTTCATCGAATTCCTGCTTCTGATAACCGTAATCTTCCAAAGATTCCTTCTCATAGTCGTTGTAGTTCTTACGGTCTCCTTCCATTTCATAACGGTAATCGGTATCACCGTAATCAACGGTTTCCATAATCTCTACTTCTGTCTGATCTTCTCTTAAGACGCGTACATCCATGCCCAGTGCCTGCAGTTCCTTTAAAAGCACCTTGAAGGATTCCGGAATACCGGGTTCAGGGATATTGTCGCCCTTAATGATTGCTTCGTATGTCTTTACACGTCCGACAACATCATCGGACTTCACGGTCAGGATTTCCTGCAGAGTGTAAGATGCACCGTATGCTTCCAGCGCCCAAACTTCCATTTCACCGAAACGCTGTCCGCCGAACTGTGCCTTACCACCCAGAGGCTGCTGGGTAACTAAGGAGTACGGGCCCGTGGAACGTGCATGGATCTTATCATCTACCAGATGGTGGAGTTTTAAGTAATGCATGTGTCCGATGGTAACCGGGCTGTCGAAATACTCACCGGTACGTCCATCACGCAGTCTTACTTTACCATCACGGGAAATAGGAACACCCTTCCAAAGCTTCCTGTGCTCTCTGTTGTCAGACAGATACGTAAGCACCTCCGGAAGCAGCTCTTCGCCATGCAGGCTTGTAAAGGTTTCACCCTTCCAATCCTTGCCGTCTGCTGTCTGCGTAAGTCCCTTTGCCTTCCATTCTGCTGCTTCCGCATCATCAAAAGGCAGGTTGACATAATCATTGGCGAGATCCAGAGTGTCCATAATATCATTTTCGTTTGCACCGTCAAATACAGGGGTTGCCACATTGAAACCAAGTGCCTTGGCTGCAAGGGAAAGGTGAATCTCAAGTACCTGTCCGATGTTCATACGGGAAGGCACACCCAGAGGATTTAACACGATATCCAGAGGACGTCCGTTGGGAAGATAAGGCATATCTTCTACAGGAAGTACTCGGGAAACAACACCCTTGTTACCATGACGGCCTGCCATCTTGTCGCCGACGGAAATCTTTCTCTTCTGTGCAATGTAAATGCGGACAGCCTGGTTCACACCGGGAGCCAGTTCATCACTGTTCTCTCTGGTAAATACCTTGGCATCCACAACAATACCATATTCACCGTGAGGTACTTTCAGAGAAGTATCACGGACTTCTCTTGCCTTCTCACCAAAGATTGCACGGAGCAGTCTTTCTTCTGCGGTAAGCTCTGTCTCACCCTTGGGGGTTACCTTACCTACCAGAATATCTCCGGCACGTACCTCTGCACCGATACGGATAATACCGCGGTCATCCAGATCCTTAAGGGCATCATCACCTACACCCGGAACATCACGGGTGATTTCTTCGGGTCCTAACTTGGTGTCACGTGCTTCTGCTTCATATTCCTCAATGTGTACGGAAGTATAAACATCCTCCTGTACCAGTCTTTCGCTTAAAAGAACCGCATCTTCGTAGTTGTAACCTTCCCAGGTCATGAAACCGATCAACGGGTTTTTACCTAACGCAAGTTCTCCTTCGGAAGTGGAAGGACCGTCTGCAATGACCTGTCCCTCAGCCACATGATCCCCCTTAAACACGATGGGCTTCTGATTGTAGCAGTTGGACTGGTTACTCCTTAAGAATTTGGTCAGATGATACTCATCTTTTTCTCCATCATCATAAGTCATCTTAATCAGATTGGAAGAAACATAATCAATGGTACCTGCCTTCTTCGCAACCACACAGACACCGGAGTCCACAGCGACCTTTGTCTCCATGCCGGTACCAACCGCAGGTGCTTCCGTCATCAGAAGAGGCACCGCCTGACGCTGCATGTTGGAACCCATCAGCGCACGGTTTGCGTCATCGTTCTGCAGGAACGGAATGAGTGCTGTTGCAACAGAGAATACCATTCTGGGAGAAACGTCCATGTAATCAAACATGGTTTTAGGATATTCCTGCGTTTCCTCTCTGTAACGACCGGATACGGAATTACGTACAAAATGTCCTTCCTCATCCAGAGGTTCACTTGCCTGTGCTACATGATAATTGTCTTCTTCATCCGCCGTCATATAAACAACTTCATCCGTAACCCTGGGGTTGGCCGGATCGGATTTATCAATCTTACGGTACGGTGCTTCCACAAAGCCATACTCGTTAATTCTTGCGTAACTTGCAAGGGAGTTGATCAGACCGATGTTAGGACCTTCGGGCGTCTCAATGGGGCACATTCTTCCGTAGTGGGAATAATGTACATCTCGAACCTCGAATCCGGCACGGTCTCTTGACAGACCGCCGGGACCCAGTGCGGAAAGACGTCTCTTATGGGTAAGCTCGCCTAACGGGTTGTTCTGGTCCATAAACTGGGACAGCTGGGAGGAACCGAAGAATTCCTTTACGGCTGCCGTAACAGGCTTGATATTGATCAGCGCCTGCGGAGAAATCTCCTCTGCGTCATGTGTCGTCATTCTTTCCCTGACAACTCTCTCCATTCTGGAAAGACCGATACGATACTGGTTCTGTAACAGTTCGCCTACCGCACGGATACGTCTGTTGCCCAGATGATCGATATCATCATCATTGCCCAGACCGTACTCCAGATGCATGTTATAGTTAATGGAAGCAAAGATATCTTCCTTGGTAATATGCTTCGGGATCAGTTCGTGAATATTCTTCCGGATTGCCTCGGCCAATGCCTCGCCATCTTCTGCATATTCCTCAATGATCTGCTTTAATACAGGATAGTAAACCAGCTCGGTAACGCCCAGTTCCTTAGGATTGCAGTCAATGAAATGGCAGATATCCACCATCATATTGGAAAGAACTTTTACATTCTTCTCCTCGGTTGCAATATACACAAAAGGTACTGCTGCATTCTGGATTTCATCTGCCAGCTCCGCGGTTACCTTGGTTCCCTGCGTTGCAATCACTTCACCGGTTGCGGGATCTACAACATCTGCAGCCAAAACCTGGTTTCTGATTCTGTTTCTGAAAGCTAACTTCTTATTAAATTTATATCTGCCGACTTTTGCCAAATCATATCTTCTGGGGTCAAAGAACATAGCGTTGATCAGGCTTTCCGCACTTTCCACGCTCAAAGGCTCACCCGGACGGATTTTTTTGTATAACTCTAACAGACCCTCCTGATAATTCTCAGCAGTGTCCTTTGTAAAGCTGGCCTCAATCTTGGGTTCATCACCAAATACTTCTCTGATCTCCTCATTGGTACCAATACCAAGTGCTCTGATCAGAACAGTAATGGGAACTTTTCTGGTACGGTCAACACGAACATAAAATACGTCGTTGGAATCGGTCTCATACTCCAGCCATGCACCACGGTTAGGAATCACGGTACAGGAATAGAGCTTTTTACCGATCTTGTCATGACTGATTGCATAATAGATGCCGGGGGAACGAACCAGCTGGCTTACGATAACACGCTCTGCACCGTTGATTACGAATGTACCCGTTGCCGTCATAATAGGCAGGTCGCCCATGAAGATCTCATGCTCGCTGATCTCTTCTTTTTCCTTATTGTAAAGGCGTACCTTTACTTTCAGCGGTGCCGCATATGTGGCATCTCTCTCCTTGCATTCTTCAATAGAATATTTCACATCGTCTTCGCACAACTCAAAGTCTACAAATTCCAGACTCAAGGATCCGCTGTAATCCGCGATCGGAGAAATATCGTCGAAGACTTCTTTCAGGCCTTCATCCAAAAACCACTGATAGGAATTCTTCTGGACTTCGATCAGGTTTGGCATCTCCAAAACCTCTTTTTGTCGTGCATAACTCATACGCATTTTCTTGCCTGTGGCAATAGGACGTATTCTGTTTTTTTCCATTGACCTTTCACCCCGTTCTTATATGATAGTGACTATTTATGCCGTTTTTTAGCGTACACAAAATAGACATAGCACACCACAATAGTGCATTGTCCATCATACTACAATTTTAAAATTTAGTCAAGGAAATTTTTTGAATTATTTTGAAAATTTAGAAAAATAAAGAATGAAGAAAAGCCACATGGCAACAATGCAAGCATGATGCCACGCGGCTTTTTGAACATTTAAGAAGAAATTACTTAAGGGTAACCTTAGCGCCAACTTCTTCCACTTTCTTCTTGATTTCTTCAGCTTCTTCCTTGGATGCGCCTTCTTTGAGCATCTTAGGAGCGCCGTCAACAAGATCCTTAGCTTCCTTCAGGCCAAGACCGGTAATTTCACGAACAACCTTGATAACCTTAACCTTTTCAGAACCAACTTCGGTAAGTTCAACGTTGAATTCAGTCTTCTCTTCTTCAGCTGCTGCTGCGCCTGCACCTGCTGCTGCAACTACAACGCCTGCTGCTGCGGATACGCCGAATTCTTCTTCACATGCTTTTACTAAGTCATTTAATTCTAATACGGATAACTCTTTGATAGCGTCAATGAGTTCCTGAGCTGTTAATTTAGCCATTTTACATTTCCTCCTAAAATAAGAATAATAGATGTTTACGTTACAAAACTAAGTTCCTTAAAATTAAGCCTCTGCAGGTGCTTCTGCAGGTGCTTCTTCTGCTGCAGGAGCACAAGCTGCTGCACCGCCTTTTTCTGCCAGCTGATTCATGACGCGAGCAAAATTGGTAATCGGGGACTGTAAGCTTCCAAGCAGTTTGGAAATAAGTTCTTCTCTGGAAGGAATGCTTGCGATTGTAGCGATACCGGCTGCATCATATAAGGTTCCTTCAACAACACCGCCCTTGATTTCAAGCTTATCAGCTGTCTTGGCAAACTTTGCAAGGACTCTTGCAGGAGCAGTTGCATCTGTGGCAGAAACTGCCATAGCGCTGGGACCTTCCAGATACTGGGTAAGACCTTCAAACTCAGTTCCCTTGAATGCAAAGTTCATCATGGTGTTCTTGTAAACCTTGTAGGTTACGCCTGCTTCACGTAATTCACGACGAAGCTGCGTGTCCTGCTCTACAGTAAGTCCTCTGTGATCAACGAGCACAACAGACTGTGCGCCCTGAATACGTTCGGAAATCTCCTGTACAACAGGCTGTTTTAATTCAACCTTTGCCATTTCATTTACCTCCTTATAGAATTTGTGGAAATTTACTCCGAAAAGGCTTTCGGAATTTTCCTGCCGAAAGGAGTGATATATAAGAAAAGCCTCCCTGAAGACAGGAAGGCAAAAAGTCTTAACTTCAACTCTTTCCTCGGTAGGTGAATGTCTCTTTACGCCTGTTCGGCACCTACTGTCTTCGGCACGGTTTCACAACCTTTGACATAATAACATAAGGGGCTGACTGTTGTCAACCCCTTATAAGTCTTTTTTATGCACTTAAATTATTAACTAAAACTTAGCTACGCTTACCTTCACGCCGGGTCCCATTGTGGTAGTAAGGGTTACGCTCTTTAAGTACTGACCCTTCAGGGTAGCGGGCTTAGCCTTAACAATGGCATCCATCAGTGCGCTGAAGTTTTCGGAAAGCTGCTGTTCCGTAAAGGAAGCCTTTCCTACAGGAACGTGGATAATGTTTGCCTTATCCAGTCTGTACTCGATCTTACCGGCTTTGATATCATTGACAGCCTTGGTAACATCCATGGTAACGGTACCTGCCTTGGGGTTGGGCATTAAGCCTTTAGGTCCGAGAACCTTACCCAGACGACCTACAACACCCATCATGTCGGGAGTTGCTACAACAACGTCAAAATCAAGCCATCCGTCATTCTGAATCTTCGGAATGAGTTCTTCGCCGCCTACATAATCTGCTCCTGCAGCTTCTGCTTCAGCTACCTTGTCACCCTTTGCGAAAACCAGGACTTTAACAGTCTTACCGGTTCCGTTGGGAAGAACAACCGCACCACGGATCTGCTGTTCAGCATGACGTCCGTCACAGCCGGTTCTGATATGAACTTCTACGGTTTCATCAAATTTTGCTGTTGCTGTTTTCTTTACTAATGCAATAGCGTCATCAGTTTCATAAAAAGTTGCGCGATCTACGAGTTTTGCAGCATCGCTGTATTTCTTTCCATGCTTCATTCTAAAATCCTCCTATGGTTCTAACGACTTTACGTCTCCCAGTCTGTTTACAATTAGTCTTCTACTACAATACCCATGCTTCTTGCTGTACCGGCAATCATGCTCATGGCAGCTTCCAGGCTTGCAGCGTTAAGATCCGGCATCTTCATTTCAGCAATTTCCTGAACCTTTGCCTTGGAAATGGTTGCAACCTTGGTCTTGTTAGGAACGCCTGAACCTGATTTGATATTGCAAGCTTTCTTTAACAGTACTGCAGCAGGCGGAGTCTTGGTAATGAAGCTGAAGCTTCTGTCTGCATAAACGGTAATGACAACAGGGATGATCAGGTCACCCTTATCTGCTGTTCTTGCGTTGAACTGCTTTGTGAATTCAACGATGTTAACGCCGTGCTGTCCAAGTGCGGGACCAACAGGCGGAGCCGGTGTTGCTTTGCCGGCAGGAATCTGTAATTTGATGTATCCTGTTACTTTCTTTGCCATAATGGCACCTCCTATAATGTGGTAATCTGGCGCTTCGGTACCCGAAGCTCCCACCGCATGCTTACGCATGCCTCTTGTTGCCTTATATCATCCGTCCGCACAGCTGCTCACGCATCAGGCGACCGGAAAATACCTGAAATAAAAAATTAGAGCTTTCTCACTTCCGCAAAGCTGATTTCAACAGGGGTCTCCCTGCCAAACATCTCTACATTAATCGTTGCGGTCTGCTTACCGTAATCAAGCTTCTGAACGATACCAACAGTATCCTTCCATACGCCGGCTACAACTGCAATGCTGTCTCCTTCGCCAAAGTCGATGGTCACATTCTCAGTCCTGATACCCAGGGGCTTCATTTCTGCTTCGGTAAGTGGCACGGGCTTGCTTCCCGGTCCCACGAAGCCGGTTACGCCTCTGGTGTTGCGGACAACATACCAGGTATCATCATTCATTACCATATTGATAAGAACATAACCCGGGAACATCTTCTTTTGAACGGTCTTCTT
>JBJFCA010000232.1:0-8456 GCA_051888725.1 Lachnospiraceae bacterium | reverse complement strand
CATCTGGCCGCTTAACAGATTCGGCTTTTTGAAGCATCAGTAACGACTTGATTTCCATGAAGGATATGGTGAACGGTATGGAAGAAAAAATAACGGATATTAAAAATTTATTTCAGGCAGCTGATACAGAAAAGCTGCCTGAACTGATTTCTGTCTATGAAAATGACGCAAGAAGCGGTGTGCAGAATCTGATCCTCACAGCGCGGAAAAGACTGGATGCACTTGAAAAGGAAAAAGCACGGACGGAAAGCTTAAAGAAGTTTGAATATGAATATGAAGCTTACGGCTGCCTTTGCGGTATCGATGAAGTGGGCAGAGGCCCCCTGGCAGGACCTGTCGTGGCAGGGGCTGTAATCCTGCCAAAAAATTGTGATATCCTGTACCTTAATGATTCGAAACAATTGTCCGAAAAAAAGAGAGAGGAACTTTATGATGTCATTATGGAAAAGGCTGTTTCCGTAGGGCTTGGGTTTTCCTCACCGGAAAGAATTGACGAGATCAATATTCTTAAAGCAACCTATGAAGCCATGAGACAGGCAATCTCAAAGCTGTCCGTACAGCCTGCGGTGTTACTCAATGATGCGGTGACAATCCCGGGTGTGGAAATCAAACAGGTTCCCATTATAAAAGGGGACGCCAAAAGTGTTTCCATTGCTGCGGCAAGTATTGTGGCAAAGGTTACCAGGGACAGAATGATGGTGGAATACGATTCTGTTTTCCCGGAGTATGGATTTGCGCAAAACAAAGGCTATGGCGCAGCGGCACATATTGAAGCATTAAAGAAATACGGACCGTGTCCGATTCATCGAAAAACATTTATTACACATTTTGTATAAGCACTTTCCGGGATTAAGCAGACGGGCAGTCAATTGTGCTTATCTGCAGTTTAAGAAAGGAGCAGCGGTTATGAAGCTTACGGATATTTTGCAAAAGACGGTGCAGAACAATCATTATACCGAGAATACCGATGCCTCCTTTTCCAGACAAATTAAGAATCTGGTCCCCCAAACGACCGTGCAGGGGGAAATCATGGAAAAGAACGGAAAAGAAGTACAGATCCGGTTGAGTGACAATACCGTGATCAACGCCAGACTGGATCAGGATGTGAACGTGGAAGAGGGGCAGAAAATCTTCTTTCTGGTGAAAAATAATGGTTCCACTTTAGAATTAAGTCCGCTTCTTACCAATACCTCCCAGACAGATAATATTTATAAAGCACTGGATATGGCAGGACTGCCTGTCAATGAAAATACGGTTTCCATGACGGACCAGATGATGAAACTGGGGATGAGTATTGATGTCAAATCCCTGCAGTCCGTATTTCAGGATACCCTGAAATATCCTGAAACACCGGCAAAAGAGGTGGTTTTGTTACATAAACTTAAGGTGCCTGTGAATGACAACAATTTGTCCCAGCTTAAAAATTATGAAGAACTGCAGCATGAACTTGTGAAGGGAATGGATGATGTAGTCAACAAGCTGTCAGATGCGTTCACCAAAATGACGGATACGGAAGGCCCGGGGCAGGCAGTGAAAATGTATCAGGAAATTATCAAGGAATTCCTGCCGGAAACGGTTATGAATGAAAATACGTCGCTTACAGCAAAGGATTTCAATGCGTTGGCAAAGCTCTTCGCGGAAAATGAGACCATCGCTAAGGCTTTATCCGAGACACCGGAACTATGGAAATTAATTTCGGAAAAAATAGCAGGGGATTCTTTGCCGGAGGAGAAACTGACAGCGGAAAAACTGACAGCGGAGAAACTGACAGCGGAAAAACTGACAACGGAAAAACTGACAACGGAAAAACTGACAAACGGAAATCCGGAAGGGGAAAAACTGACAGGGGAAAAGCTGACAGGGGAGAATACCACATCGGATATTTTAACAGGAGCGGATACGACAGCAGAGGATATCCGGAAAGATATTGGAAAACTCTTTCAGTTACTTTCTATGGCAGACAGTGAAGATCCGGCCATTATGCAGGCTATGCATAAGCTGTTTTCCACCAAAGGGTTTGAGGGCGCTGTAAGAGAATTTGTGAAAAACCAGTGGATGCTTTTACCGGATGCACTTACCAAAGAAGGGGAAGTAGAAAAAGTATACGAAAAAATGGTCAGACAGCTGCGCGGACTCGAAGAAGTTTTAAATCATACAGGTTCTGAAAATGTGTTCGCAGCAAGAGAAAGCATCCAGAATCTAAGCTCCAATATCGATTTTATGAATCAGGTAAACCAGATGTATACTTATGTACAGCTGCCGTTAAAAATGCAGAATGGGGATAAGAACGGTGAACTGTATGTATTTACCAATAAAAGAAGTCTTGCCGGGAAAGAAGGGGAGGTCAGTGCACTCCTGCACCTTAACATGGAACATTTAGGGCCTCTGGATGTTTATGTGAAAATGCTGAATGGTAAGGTAAGCACTGATTTTACGGTAGCAGATGAGGATACTTTGGATTTCCTTAAGGAGCATATGCAGATACTGACTGACAGACTACAAAAAAGAGGATATGACATCTCATGCAACCTGAAGGTGAAGGAAGAGAAGGATATCAAAAATCCGGTTGATACACTGATAGAAGCCCAAAATCATGCCGCACCCGTATTTTCCCAGTATGCATTTGATGTGCGGGCATAGTATCCGAAACGATAGGAGCGTGAGAATATGAGCGAAGATTCAGCCGGAAAGAAAATCAAACAGGCCATAGCGCTGGAATATGATCCAAACGATGATGCGCCCAAGGTGGTGGCGTCGGGAAAGGGTGCCCTTGCGGAAAGGATCATTGAAAAAGCAAAGGAAGCCGATGTGCCAATACACAGGGACGATAAGCTGGCAGATACCTTATCAAGACTGGATATCGGAGAAATGATACCTCCCGAGTTGTATGAAGTGGTTGCCGAAATCCTGGTATTCGTGGATGCCATGGATAAAATAAAAGACAAAATGAAGGATTAAAAACCGTTTGTATGAATGAAAAAATACAGACGGTTTTTTTCATGGATTCCTTAAGAAAGAACTAAGAAATCAATAAGAAATTCTACGAAAAGGCTTAAAAACATATAAAAAAATGTATTTTAGAATAAAGCTATCAAACAGGAAAGGGTCGTGAAACATGAAAAAAGTATTGGTGATATTCGGGGGATGTTCTACAGAATATGAGGTATCGCTTACGTCTGCGGCTGCTGTTGCAAATGCAATAGACCGTTCCTACTATGACGTGTTGTATCTTGGTATCAGCAGACAGGGAAAGGCATATTTTTTTGAGGGGAATACAGAGGCAATTGCTGCGGATACATGGCAGGAAAAGGCACTCCCTGCAACAATCAGCATGAGCAGAGGAACGCCGGCTTTATGGGTGTGTGAAAAGGAACAAATAAAAACCGTAACCTTTGATATAGCCTTTCCCATTATGCATGGAAAAAACGGAGAGGACGGTACGCTTCAGGGGTTGTGTGAAATGGCAGGCATTCCCATCGCAGGATGTGGGATGGAAAGCTCCGCAATCGGTATGGATAAAAATCTGGCACATATACTGGCAAGGGAAGCCGGTGTGAAAGTGCCGGAATGTGTTGTACTGAAAAAAACGGAGGATACTTCCAAACAGGAAAAGAAAATAGACGCACTGGGACTTCCGGTATTTGTAAAGCCCGTAAGGGCAGGATCTTCCTTTGGTATCACCTGCGTTACGAAACGGGATGAAATGGCACCTGCCATTCAAAATGCTTTTCTGCATGATACGGAAGTAATCGTGGAAGAGGCGGTGAAAGGATTTGAAGTAGGATGTGCCATAATGGGAAATGACAGCCTGGTTGTGGGAAGGGTAGATGAAATCGAACTTGCCGGCGAAAGTGAGGATGGCTTTTTTGATTATGAAGAAAAATACACCTTAAAAACGTCGAAAATCCACATGCCGGCAAGACTTGACAGCGGGGAAGAGGAAAGAATCCGTGCTGAGGCAGTTAAGATATACCGGGCTTTGGGATGCAGGGGATTTGCCAGGGTGGATCTTTTTTATACGCCGGAAAAAGAAATAGTCTTTAATGAAGTAAACACCATTCCGGGATTTACGGCACACAGCAGATTCCCGGGAATGATGAATGGAATCGGCTATGATTTTGCAGATACGGTAAATACAATTCTAAGACTATCGGAGGAAGCTTCGTGAAAAAGAGAAAGAGAATCTTTACATTGGATGCCTTTAAATGGATTGCGGCCTTTCTGGTGGTTGCCATACATACATCACCTCTTGAAAGCGAGTCTGCGCTGGGAGATTTTATTGTGACCGGCATTCTGGCAAGGGTTGCAGTCCCCTTTTTCTTTATGCTGACAGGATTTTTTACCTTAAATGCCGCAGTACGGGAAAAAAGCAGGGCTTTGGGCCGTGCTGTATGCAAACTTACTGTGCTCTATTTGGGGATTACCCTTCTTTATCTGCCGGTCACACTGTATCAGATTGTGAAAGGGAGCAAAACGATCACCCTGCAGTCGTTTTTCAGGGATCTTATTTTTGACGGAACCTTTTATCATCTGTGGTATCTGCCGGCATGCATTCTCGGATTAATCATTGTTTATTTTTTATTAAAGCTCGGGAGAGAGAATGCATTGATTATCAGCATCTTTCTGTATCTTGGAGGACTTCTGGGAGACAGTTACTTTGGCCTTATGAGCGGGAGTCCTTTCTTAAACCGGATATATACTGCATTGTTCCATGTTTTTTCCTATACACGAAATGGTATTTTTATGGCACCTCTCTTTCTTTTGCTGGGGTACCTTTGCAGGGATTACCGGGATAAACGGATGGTAAGAACAGCTTTATTTTGTGCGGTAGCTTTCCTTGGCATGACAATGGAAGCCCTGCTTTTACATGGGGCCGGCTGGCAGAAGCATGACAGTATGTATTTGTGTTTGCCGTTTGTATCTGTTAATTTATTTCATCTGTTACTGGAATGGGAACGGAAACGACGGCAGCAAAATCAGGAAACACAGACATTTTCGAAGCTTTGGATCAATGGTCCGATGCTCGTTTATTTTTTACATCCCCTTGTCATTCTGGTTCTCCGGGGAGCTGTAAAGATTACCCATTTATCCGTTTTTCTTACATTCAGCCCCCTCTATTACATAAGTGTATGTCTGATCAGTTTTCTGCTTTCGGCAGTTTTGTTATGTATCCGGTACGGTTAGGAGGTATGTTGATGATGGAAGCTCAAAAACCCGGCAGGGCATGGATTGAAATATCGGAAAGTGCGATCATAAACAACTATCACCTGCTTTGTAAATCAGCGCCCCGCGGCGAAAAGATTATGGCGGTGGTGAAAGCAGATGCATACGGTCACGGAGCAGAGAGAGTGGCAAAAATTTTAAGTAAGGAAGGATGTTTATCTTTTGCCGTTGCAACCCTGGAAGAAGGAATCCGGTTAAGAAATGCGGGAATCGGCGGGGATATCCTGATACTTGGCTATACAATGCCGAGAGATGCCTTTCTGCTTAATCATTACGATCTGATACAGACGATTACGGATGAAAATCATGCAAAGGGGCTGGGGAAAACCGGTTATCCGCTCAGGTGCCATCTGGCAGTGGATACCGGCATGAACAGACTGGGAATTCCATGCAAATGCGTGGAAAATGTTTTTCGTGTCTTAGAAATGGACGGGATCAGAATCGAAGGCATATATTCCCATTTAAGTGTGGCAGACAGCAGAAAAGATGAGGATATCAAATTTACGCAGAAGCAGATTACTGAATTTCTCAAACTGAAAGCTGAAATGCAAAATGCAGGCTATCGGGATCTTGTTTTTCATATGCAGAGCAGTTATGGTTTTCTGTATTATCCCATGACAGATATGGGATATGCAAGGATTGGAATTGCATTATACGGATGCACCAGCAATGCAAAGGAGGAGAAATATCCCTTGCCTCTTGTACCTGCTTTGTCCTTAAAAAGCAGGATAGGATGTATCCGTACGGTACATGCCGGTGAATATGTATCCTATGGACGCAGTTATGAGGCAAAGACAGAAAGAAAAGCTGCGGCAGTGACAATAGGTTATGCAGACGGACTGCCACGGAGTCTTTCCGGAAAATGCTTTGCTATTGTGAAAGGGAAAAAGGTTCCCGTGATGGGCAGAATCTGTATGGACCAGCTGATGCTGGATGTGACGGATATAGAAGATGCAAAAGAAGGAGATATTGTTACCTTTATCGGAAATGACGGACAGGAAACCATTCTTGCCGCAGAAGTGGCTGATGCTGCAGGTACGATTACCAATGAATTTTTGAGCAGACTGGGCAGCCGTCTGACAAGAATTTACCTTGCTTAAAACTTTCATAAGAAAGTGAGCCTTTTCTTTTTACGATAATTATACTATGATGATAAAGAAGGATGTCCTGTGCGGAAATGGATGGTATATACATGGCAGGGCAAAATAACAGAAAATTAGGTACGGAAAAAGAGTTCATCGCAGCAGCCTTTCTTGAGAAAAACGGACTTCGGATTCTCACGCACAGCTACCGCAAAAGACAGGGAGAGATCGATCTTGTAGCCACAGACGGCCATTATCTTGTCTTTGTGGAGGTGAAGTACAGAAATTCACGAAACTCCGGAGATCCGCTTGCAGCGGTCAGTCGTCAAAAACAGCGCAGAATCTGTAAGATGGCAGATTTTTACAGAATGGAGAAACATTTGCCTTCTGATATGCCGGTAAGATATGATGTGGTAGGCATTTGTAAGGATGAGATTATCTGGATTCAAAATGCGTTTTGGCACATAGGAACATAACCGTATAAAAGGAAAGAAAATGGTTTCATTTATCAGAAAAAACAAAGAAGAAGTGTTACAGGTCAACCGGGAAGAAGAACTTTACTATCTTACCTTTCCGTCCTTTTCCCGGACAGGACTTGTCAATCATATGTTTACCACAAGGCTTGGAGGCGTCAGTCAGGGGATTTATGCTACCATGAACCTGAGTTTTAACAGAGGGGACGAGGAAGCTGCCGTATTTGAAAACTTCCGGCGGGTGGCTCACATTATGGACGGAAACGTAGAGGATATGGTATTATCCGACCAGACCCATACGACGAATATCCGAAAAGTGACAGAAGAAGACATGGGAAAAGGCATCTGTAAACTTAAGGATTATGCGGATGTGGACGGACTGGTTACCTCTAAGAAAGGAATTATACTGGGGTGCTTTTTTGCAGATTGTGTACCGCTTTATTTTCTGGACACGAACAAAAAAGTGATTGGTCTTGCCCATTCCGGCTGGAGAGGAACCGTAAACGGTATGGGCCGTAAAATGATAACCTTTATGGAGCAGGAATACGGATGCCGGAAAGAAGATATCATTGCGGCTATCGGGCCTTCCATCTGCAAGGATTGTTATGAGGTGTCAGAGGATGTTGCGGACTTATTCTCCCGGGAATTCGGCCCCCGGGTACTGACCAAGGGAAAGACGGACGGAAAATATCAGCTTGATTTGTGGAAAGCAAACGAACTGGTGCTGCAGTCAGCCGGTCTTTGTGAGGAACAGATTTCGGTAACGGATATCTGTACCTGCTGTAACAGCACGCTTTTATTTTCTCACCGTGCCAGCATGGGAAAAAGAGGTAATTTAGGAGCATTTATGAGTTTACGATAAAGAGAGGGGATACAAATGGCAAATATATTAATCTGTGACGACGACAAAGAAATCGTAGATGCAATTGAAATTTATTTAAAGAATGAGGGATACAGGGTTTTTAAGGCATATGACGGAGAGGAAGCCATCCGGATTTTAAAAGCAGAAGACATCCAGCTTCTGATTATGGATGTGATGATGCCGAAGTTAGACGGGATCCATGCCACACTGAAAATCAGGGAATACAGCAGTATCCCTATCATTATGCTGTCTGCCAAAACAGAGGATACGGATAAGATTTTAGGACTCAATGTAGGTGCCGACGATTATGTGTCCAAGCCCTTTAATCCACTGGAACTGATGGCACGTGTGAAATCCAATTTAAGACGTTATACAAAGCTTGGCAATATGATCAGTGGGGAAGAAAGCAATGTATACCGTATCGGCGGGCTTACGATCAATGATGAGACCAAAGAAGTGACAGTGGACGGAGAGTCCGTGAAACTGACCCCGATCGAATACAGTATTCTGCTTCTTCTTGTAAAAAACCCGGGCAGGGTATATTCCATTGACCAGATTTATGAAAATATCTGGAATGAAGCAGCAATCGGAGCAGACAATACGGTAGCCGTACATATACGTCACATCCGTGAAAAAATTGAAATTAATCCAAAGGAACCGCGATATTTGAAAGTGGTATGGGGAGTGGGGTATAAGGTTGAAAAACAATAAGAGATTTTTATTTCATATTCTGCAGCAGATTACTGCATTTACAATGGCACTGAGCATCGGTTTTCTTACCATGTATTCGTATGCGAGGTATGATGTTTCCAGTCA
>JBJFCA010000231.1:0-8640 GCA_051888725.1 Lachnospiraceae bacterium | reverse complement strand
TACAGTCTGCCGGGTACGGTGTTGCCCAGAAACTGATTTCCTTCATTATGCTGGTGCCATCTTCCGTGATGCAGACAGTGTCGGCATTTGTAGCCCAGAATATCGGAGCGTCAAAACCGGATCGGGCAAAAAAAGGTTATTTTACAGCCATGTTTATGGGCGTTACGGTGGGTATTTTTATTTTCTTCGCAGGGTTCTTTGGCGGCAGCCTGATGTCTTCCCTGTTTACGGATGACGCAGAAGTAATCAGACAAAGTGCACTTTTTCTGAAAGGGTTTTCTGCTGACTGCATTCTCACCTGCTTCCTTTTCAGCAGTATCGGATACTTTAACGGATGTGGGAACAGCATACCGGTTATGATCCAGGGCATCTCCTCAGCCTTTCTGATACGTATTCCGGTTTCCGTCCTTTTGTCCCGGCTTCCGCACACATCATTACTGCTTATGGGGATTGCCACGCCGGTTACGACAGTTTATGGAATTATATTTTTTATTGTTTGCTTTGCAATCGAAAAACGAAAGAACAAAAGTAAAAATATTTGCTAAAACTAAGCCTTGCCCTTGGAGTGCAAAGAAGATACAATGGTGTTATAGATATTATAAAATCCAAAGGGAAGGCGGGGTTATAATATGAAACTGACATTTATCGGAGCGGATCATGAGGTGACCGGAAGCTGCCATTGCATTGAAATTGGGGATAAATGCATTCTGGTGGATTACGGTATGGAGCAGGGGGTAAATGTTTATGAAAATGCCAAGCTGCCGGTGGATGAGGCCTGTGTGGATTACGTGCTTTTGACACATGCACATGTTGATCATTCCGGTATGCTCCCTCTTTTGTATGCAAAAGGCTTCAGAGGGCAGGTATTTACTACGGAGGCATCTGCGGATCTGTGTGAAATCATGCTGCGTGACTGTGCCCATATCCAGGCAATGGAAGCCGAATGGAAAAACAGAAAGTTAAAAAGACGTGCAGACGCTGCCATGGTAGAACCGGTATACACCATGGAGGATGCAGAAGGGCTGATTCAGAGAATCGTGCCCTGTAAATATGATGAAATCATTGAATTGTGTGAAGGTGTAAAAATCCGTTTTACAGATGTGGGACATCTGCTTGGCTCGGCAAGTATCGAAGTATGGCTGACAGAAGGAGATGTATCCAGAAAGGTTGTTTTTTCGGGAGATATCGGCAACAAAAATCAGCCGCTGATTAAGGATCCAACCTATACAAAAGAAGCAGATTACGTGGTCATGGAAAGCACCTACGGAGACAGACTGCATCCGGAAAGCAGGACGAATTATGTGGAGGAACTGGCAGGCGTGATCCAGGAGACCCTGGATGCCGGCGGCAATCTGGTCATTCCGTCTTTTGCAGTGGGAAGGACGCAGGAAATCTTATTTTTTATCCGGAAAATCAAAGCAGATAATCTGGTGACCGGTCATGGCAACTTCCCCGTATATGTGGACAGTCCCATGGCAGTACGTGCCACATCCATTTTCCAGGATAATATTTCACAGTGCTTTGATGAGGAAGCTATGGAACTGGTACGAAAGGGCATCAATCCCATTACATTTCCGGGACTGAATCTGTCCATTACCAGTGAGGAATCCAAAGCAATCAATTTTGAAGAAACACCCAAGGTCATTATCTCCGCATCGGGAATGTGCGAGGCAGGACGAATCAGACATCACTTAAAACACAATCTCTGGAGACCGGAAAGTACCATTCTGTTCGTGGGTTATCAGGCAGTGGGGACGCTGGGACGTGCAATTATTGAAGGCGCCAAGGAGATTAAGCTTTTTGGGGAACCGATAGAAGTTCGTGCGAAGATCAGACAGTTTAAGGGCTTAAGCGGTCATGCAGATCAAAACGGTCTGATAGAATGGATTACGGCTTTTGAAGAAAAACCCCGTAAGGTTTTTGTGGTGCATGGCGAAGACAGCGTATGTACCTCTTTTGCAGAGTGCCTGATGGTGGAGCACGGTATTAAAGCATATGCACCATACAGCGGTACGGTGTTTAATCTTGCTACCGGTAAACTGGAATATGAGGCGGATGGTATTCCTCTGAAGAAGAAGGAGAAACCGGTTACCGGTGTATATGCAAGACTGCTTGCAGCGGGACAGCGGCTGCTTGCTGTTATTAAAAAGAATGAAGGCAGCAGCAATAAGGATATGGCGAAGTTTGCGGATCAGATTACTTCCCTGTGCGACAAATGGGATTTGTAACATATAGGGAAATACATGGAAATACAAAATGGGAAAGAAAGGCTTTGAAACAGGATGAGTTACGCAGATACAGTTTTTATCAATATGTGCAGGGATATTTTAGATAACGGTACCAGCACGGAGGGGGAAAAGGTACGTCCTCACTGGGAGGACGGAACACCTGCCTATACCGTAAAACGCTTCGGTGTGGTGAACCGTTATGATTTATCCAAAGAGTTTCCGATATTGACGTTACGGAGGACGGCGTTAAAAAGCGCAACAGATGAAATCCTGTGGATCTGGCAGCAGAAATCTAACAACATTCACGATCTGCACAGTCATATCTGGGATGAATGGGCGGATCCGGACGGCTCTATCGGTAAGGCATACGGTTATCAGCTCGGTGTCAAGCATCAGTATAAAGAAGGGATGATGGATCAGGTGGACAGAGTAATCTATGATCTGAAGAACAATCCTTTCTCCCGGCGTATTATGACAAATATTTATGTACATGAGGACCTGCATGCCATGAATCTGTACCCCTGTGCATACAGCATGACGTTTAATGTCACCCAGAAAAAGGGAGACGAGAAACTGACGCTGAATGCCATTTTAAATCAGCGTTCCAATGATGTGCTGGCTGCCAATAACTGGAATGTGGTGCAGTATGCCGTGCTGGTTCACATGCTGGCACAGGTGTGTGATATGCAGGTGGGCGAGCTGGTGCATGTGATTGCGGATGCCCATATTTATGACAGACACATTCCCATTATTCAGGAGCTTATTACAAGGGAACCCAAACCGGCGCCAAAATTCTGGTTAAACCCGGATGTGCATGATTTTTATCAGTTTACCAGAGATGATGTCAGGGTGGAGGGCTATGAATTTGGACCGCAGATCGAGAATATTCCGATTGCGATTTAAAGCAGAAAACCACTGTCAGATTTGGCAGTGGTTTTCATGACGTTTGCATAGGTTATGGGGTAATCAATAAAGAACATTGGGGCTGAGGAGAACAACTATGAAAAAGAATTACACATATGCAATCATAACGGTATTCATCTGGTCGACACTGGCAGCCCTTGTGAAGAAAATATTATTTGATATTCCCAATCTGGAAGCCTTATCTGTCAGCAGTTTTTTTGCATTCCTGTTTTTATTACTTGTGAATATAAAAAGAGGGTCGATAAAGGAAATGAAGAAATATTCCGCAAGAGATTACGGAATTATGGGTGGCTTGGGCTTTCTTGGCTTATTCGTATATTCCGCATTGTATTATTACGGAATTGCGCAGTTGAGTTCACAGGAAGCATGTATCTTAAATTACCTGTGGCCGATTATGTTAGTGGTTTTTTCCTGCATTATCTTAAAAGAAAAAATGACATTTATGAAGGGCGTCGCCATGCTGTGTTCTTTTGCCGGCATCTTCATTCTTTCTTTCGGAAAAGGAGGCGCGTCGACAGGGAACACCGCTTTTGGCATCATCAGTTGTATTGTTGCGGCAGCATGCTACGGCCTGTTTTCTGTCTTAAATAAAAAGACCGATTATGACCAGAGCATTGCCATGATGGTTATGTGGCTTGTGGTAGCGGTATGCTCCATGCTTCTGGGAATCATGACAGAACAGTGGATTGTGATAAAAGGAAGCCGGTGGATTGGCATGTTATGGCTGGGGGTAGTGGTGGATGCCGCAGCTTATCTGATGTGGGCATTGGCGCTGAAAGGCAGCGAGAATACGGCAAAAATTGCAAATCTTGCATATCTGACACCGTTTTTATCATTGATTGTCTCCGCCGTATTTTTGAAAGAAAAGGTACAGCTTCGGGCATTTATTGCACTGATATTCATTATTGGCGGAATTTTGCTGCAAAGTTTTTGCGATGAGAAAAAACAGGTTAAAAAGTCCGCTGCCGGGAGTCCGAATTCGCGCAAGGCAAAGCATATATGATGAAATGTAATAAAATCATTTAGAGCATTTGTATGCAATCTATGGCGATATCCGGCATTTTGGCGGAGGAAGGGGATTGAAATCAATGAAGCTCAAAGAGCGTGCGGATAAATTGAAAAGTGATGTGCCTGCGGTATTTCTTGCATTAAAAGATCAGAGGACACCTGTTTTTGCAAGAATTCTTGCAGGAATAACAATTGCCTATGCCCTTTCTCCCATAGACCTGATTCCGGATTTCGTACCCGTGCTGGGATATCTGGATGATGTGATTGTACTGCCCGCCTTAATTGCACTGACTGTGAAGCTGATTCCAAAAGATGTGTGGAGAACCTGCAGGGAGAAGTCAGCAGACATGTGGAAGGACGGTAAACCGAAGAAATGGTATTATGCAATTCCCATTGTGATAATCTGGATACTGGTTATCCTGCTTGTTGTGCGCATGCTTCTTACGTAAGTATGATACTATGGAGAAAAAGATGAATATTGTCTAAAAGGAATACAGATGCCTCATAAAAGAAAGAAGGAAGTTGATTGAGATGAATATTATTGTAACGGTGGACGAAAACTGGGCAATCGGAAAAGGTGGAGACCTGCTGACCAGGATCCCGGCGCAGCGGCGTAATACGGACAGTCTGACGCTCGGAAAAACAGTGATTATGGGCAGAAAGACCCTGCAGGCGCTGCCACAGGGACAGCCCCTTTACGGCAGGGAAAACGTGGTTCTTTCTACGGATCCGTCTTATTCGCCAAAGGGAGTGACGGTAGCACATTCTCTGGAGGAACTGGATGAGCTGCTGGCAGGAAAAGCACAGGAGGATATTTTTGTATACGGCGGAGAAAGCATATTCAGGGCACTTCTTCCCAAGTGTGATACGGCGTATGTTCTGTACATCGAAAAATCCTATGATGCCAACCGGTATTTTGAAAATCTGGATGTCAGCAGGAACTGGGAGCTTATGGAAGAAAGCGATGAACAGACCTATTTTGACATGACGTATTATTTCCGTAAATATAAACGAAAAGACGTCTGATAAAAGGTTGACTTTTCAAAAAAAAAGGATAATAATTGAAAAAAATAAATGAGAGGAAGTACAGGTTATGGAAGGAAATACGACAAAGAAAAACATTGACTGGGGCAATATCGGGTTTGGTTATATCCAGACAGACTTTAGATATGTCTCCAACTTCAAAGACGGTGCATGGGATGAAGGCACCCTGACAGCAGATCCTAATATTGTACTGAATGAATGTGCAGGTGTCCTGCAGTATGCGCAGACGGTGTTTGAAGGCCTGAAGGCATATACCACAGAGGACGGACACATTGTGACTTTCCGCCCGGATTTAAATGCAGAGAGACTGAAACAGTCTGCAGCAAGACTGGAAATGCCGGTCTTCCCGGAGGAGAGATTTATAGATGCGGTGGATAAGGTCGTAGCAGCCAATGCGGCATATGTACCCCCCTACGGAAGCGGTGCAACTCTTTACATCAGACCGTATATGTTTGGCAGCAATCCCGTCATCGGGGTAAAGCCTGCGGATGAATACCAGTTCAGAATGTTCTGTACACCGGTAGGTCCTTACTTTAAGGGCGGCGTAAAGCCCCTGACCATCAAGATCAGTGATTTCGACAGAGCCGCACCTCACGGAACCGGACATATTAAGGCAGGTCTTAACTATGCCATGAGTCTGCATGCCATCGTAACGGCACATAAAGAAGGCTTTGATGAGAATATGTATCTGGATGCCGCTACACGTACCAAAGTTGAGGAAACAGGCGGTGCCAATTTCCTGTTTGTAACGAAGGACGGCAAGGTGGTTACACCTAAGTCTAACAGCATCCTGCCTTCCATCACCAGACGTTCCCTTCTGGTAGTGGCAAAGGATTATCTGGGACTTGAAGTGGAAGAAAGGGAAGTATATAAGGAAGAACTGAAGGATATGGCAGAATGCGGTCTTTGCGGTACGGCAGCAGTTATTTCACCTGTCGGCAAGATCGTAGACCACGGCGAAGAGATCTGCCTGCCCAGCGGTATGAACGATATGGGTCCTGTTACCAAAAAGCTTTATGAAACACTGACCGGTATTCAGATGGGCCGTATTGAAGGACCTAAGGGATGGATTCATGTTATTCAGTAAAAAAAGAGGAAAAGTCAGGGCAAAACAGCTTGTAGCAGGCATGCTTGCCATGCTCCTTATGTTTTCTGCCTGTGGCAGCCGTAATCATACGACCAAGGTTGTCTTAACGACCGGTTTTGCCAGGGATGAAGTGTTTAAGATTGAAAATATGTCCTGCAGGGTGCCGGAGATTCTGCTGTATCTGGTGACAGTGAAAAACCAGTATGCGGAAACCTTCGGGGAAGAGATTTTTCAGGTAAGTCTTGACGGTGTCAGTCTGGAAGAAAACCTGAAGGAAACCGTGCTCGCACGTATTGCCCAAATCAAGACGCTAAATCTTATGGCCCAGGACAAGAAAGTTACCCTTGATGATGCGGAAGCAGATAGCGTGAAAAAAGCCGCGGAAGAGTTTTACCGCTCCTTAAACGAAACCGAGATTGAGAAGATCGGACTGTCGGAAAAGCTTGTTATACAGATGTATACCGAGTATGCGCTTGCAGAAAAAATCTATGCCTACATTATTCAGGATATCAATCCTGAGATCAGTGATGATGAGGCAAGAATCGTAACGGTAGAACAGATTTTCTTAAAAACCTATACCAGGGACGGAAGCGGCAAAAGAGTAGAGTATTCCGATAAGGCAAGGGAAGCGGCATACGCACAGATCACGGAGGCGTACGGTCTTGTGACGGATGGCAGTCATAATTTTACGGATGTTGCAGCACTCTATAGTGAGCAGACAGACATTAAAATCTCTTTTGGAAAAGGAGAAGTCTCGGATGCCTTGGAAGAGACAGCTTTTAATATGAGTACCGGAGAAATCAGCGGTATCATAGAGGATGATGACGGCTATTATATTCTGAAATGTATCAGTACCTTTGATAAAGAAGAAACTGATCAGAACAAGCTGCGTATCATGGAAGAAAGAAAGCAGGAAGTATTTGGGGAAGAGTACGACAGCTATGTGGAGACTCTGACACGTATCCTGAACGAAAAGCTGTGGAACGAAGTGAGCTGTCCGGACGATCCGGAAGTGACTACATCAGATTTTTTCCGTATATATGAAAAATATTTTTCATAAATTTTATAAAGTTTATAAAATTATTAGCACTCATTCCTGATGAGTGCTAATTTTTGTATTGACTTTTCGGTGTCACGGATTTACACTGTTCTATGTAAAAAAACGGCTGTATGGAAAGAGCCGTTTATACTCCGGAGATTAGAAAACAGAAAGTAAACAGGAAAGGACAGTGTTTTAAATGGCAGCAAAAAAAGGCAGTTTATCAATTAACAGCGATAATATTTTCCCGATTATTAAGAAATGGTTATATTCAGACCATGACATTTTCTATAGGGAACTGATTTCCAATGGCTGTGACGCCATTACCAAACTTAAGAAACTGGATATGATGGGTGAGTACGCATTGCCGGAAGGTTTTAAACCCAGGATCGATGTAATCGTCAACCCGGAGAAGAAGACCCTTACATTTCAGGACAACGGTCTTGGCATGACGGCAGATGAAGTAGAAGAATATATTAACCAGATTGCATTTTCCGGTGCGGCAGACTTTATCGAAAAGTATAAGGACAAGAGCAATGCAGACCAGATCATCGGACATTTCGGACTGGGATTTTATTCTGCATTTATGGTGGCAGATGAAGTACATATTGATACTCTGTCCTATAAGGAAGGGGCAAAGGCAGTACACTGGGAATGTGACGGCGGTACGGAATTCTCCATGGAAGACGGTGACAGAACAGAAGTAGGTACCACCATTACCCTGTTTTTGATGGAAGACTGCCTGGAATTCTGCAATGAATACAAGGCAAGAGAAGTGATTAAGAAGTATTGTTCCTTCATGCCGACCGAGATTTATTTAAGCAAGGCGGATACCAAGGAGACACAGATTATCAAGCCAGAGGAAAAGTTGGATTCCGATGAAGTGGTAGAGACCGTGAAACCGGAAAAAGAAGGCGACGAAGAAAAGCTGAAGATTAAAAAGCGTCCGGAGCTTTTAAATGATACCAATCCGCTCTGGATGAAGAATCCCAGCGAATGTACCAGAGAGGAATATCTGGCGTTTTACAGGAAAGTATTCCAGGATTATAAGGAGCCGTTATTCTGGATCCACTTAAACATGGATTATCCGTTCAACTTAAAGGGTATTCTGTATTTCCCCAAGATCAATATGGAATATGAATCCATTGAAGGAACCATAAAGCTTTACAATAATCAGGTATTTATTGCGGACAATATCAAGGAAGTCATTCCGGAGTTTCTGATGCTCTTAAAGGGTGTCATCGACTGCCCGGATCTGCCGCTGAATGTTTCCAGAAGTGCGCTGCAGAATGACGGATTTGTGAAGAAGA
>JBJFCA010000230.1:0-1876 GCA_051888725.1 Lachnospiraceae bacterium | reverse complement strand
TGGGCCTGTCTTATTTCAGAGAGGAACGATAGCTTGCGTTTCCGAAAGATTTATATTATACTGAATCTATCAAAAAGAACAATTATTTGAGGTGAGAGAAAATGGCATTATTGGAACAGTGGAGAAAAACAGCATATTCAGAGACAGCGGACAAGCAGATGCTGCAGAAGCTCTGGAATGAATATTTCTTAAAAGAAAAAGATATTTACGCAGAATTATTAAAGAATCCGGACGAAGTGGTAACCGGTACTGTAAAGGAACTGGCTGATAAGTATCATGTGGATGTCATGACCATGACGGGATTCTTGGACGGTATCAACGACAGCTTAAAGGAAGCCAATCCCATAGAGGAAATGGAAGAAGATACCGTAGTAAACTTAGGATTTGACAAGGAGCTTCTTTATAAGAACATGGTTGCGGCAGAGGCTGACTGGCTGTATGAATTGCCGGAGTGGGAAGCCATCTTTGATGAGGATAAGAGAAAAGCCCTCTACAAGGAACAGAAAGCTTCCACTACAATTCATAAGGCACCTAAGATTTATCCCAATGATCCCTGCCCATGCGGAAGCGGAAAAAAATATAAAAAATGCTGCGGAAAAAATGCATAAGATTTTTATTTTTCAGCCATACTAAGTCTGACCATAATAAAAAAAGGAGGACTTAATATGGCTGAATTATTTTGTAAAGTGGAGAACTGTACTTATAACCGGGACAATCTTTGCAGTAAGGGTGACATCAACGTAGGCGGCGAAAATGCCACAAGAGAAGAGGATACCTGCTGTGAAAGCTTCCGTGAAAAAGGAAGCGGCGCTTTTACCGGTTCTCTTTCCCACCCCAGTCCCACCATTAACATTGACTGTGAAGCAGTAAAATGTGTTTACAACGAGGATTACAAGTGCAGAGCAGAGCATGTGGACATCAGAGGCTGTGGAGCCTGTGACTGTAAAGAAACAGCATGCGCAACCTTCAGAGAGCAGTAATGAACAACAGGGAGTCCGGTTTTCGGACTCTCTTTTTTGTTGACATTATCCGGACACTTTCCTATAATTTTTTATGATTACACGTTACACCTTGTGTGAAACGGACAGCAAAAGAGAAAGGATACGAGCATGAGTCAGTTAACAGAAATCAGATGGCACGGCAGAGGAGGACAGGGTGCGAAAACCGCTGCGCTTCTGCTGGCAGATGTGGCATTTCAGTCAGGTAAATTTGTACAGGGTTTCCCGGAGTACGGACCGGAGCGTATGGGTGCACCCATTACTGCATACGACCGCATCAGTGATGAGGAAATCCGCGTACATTCCAATATTTATGAACCGGACTTTGTGGCAGTCGTGGATGATACCCTGCTTCATACCGTGGATGTAACCGCAGGATTAAAAAAAGAGGGAGCAGTCTTAATCAACACCGAGAAGACGGCAGAGGAAATTTTCCCCTTGCTTGGCGGTTATGAAGGAAGGGTTTTTCTGATTAATGCGTATAAGGTTTGCATGGAATCTTTGGGAAAATATTTTCCCAACACCCCTATGCTTGCAGCCATGGTGAAGGTTTCCCGGGTAATGGACACGGATGTTTTTCTAAAGGAAATGGAATCATCCTTACAGCATAAATTTGCAAGAAAGCCGGAAGTGCTTGAAGGAAACATGAAAGCGTTGAAACTGGCACTCGGGGAGGTAGTACAATGTCGCTAAAAGCATCTGAAATCAATGAAAAGACAAAATGGCAGGATTTGACGGAAGGTCTTCAGATTTATGAGCCCGCCACTTCCAAAGCATTTGAAACCGGTGAATGGAGAACCCAGACTCCCGTAACGGACTGGAATAAATGTAAACAGTGCCTGCTCTGCGTTCCCTATTGCCCGGACAGCTGCATTGCA
>JBJFCA010000229.1:0-8737 GCA_051888725.1 Lachnospiraceae bacterium | reverse complement strand
TACGGAATCCATATAGGCAGTTGCAATACCTGTTACCAGATTGGTGGCGCCGGGACCGCTGGTTGCCATGCAGACGCCTACTTTTCCCGTTGCTCTTGCATATCCGTCTGCCGCGTGTGCTGCTCCCTGTTCATGGGATGTCAGAATATGTGTAATTTCATCGCTGTGTTTATACAATGCGTCATAAATATTTAAAATGGTACCGCCGGGATATCCGAATACCGTATCCACGCCCTGTTCCTTTAAACATTCAATGACAATTTCTGCTCCTGTAAGCTGCATTTTTCTATCCAAACCTTTCCTTTATTTCTGAATTTCCAGAATCGCACCGCGGTTTCCGCTGGTTACCAGTTCTCTGTAACGGGCAAGATACCCTGTCGTCACCTTAGGTTCTCTCGGTTTCCATGCAGCACGTCTTCTGTCCATTTCTTCGTCGGAAATTTTCACGTTCAGGGTGTTTTCCGGGATATTGATGCTGATGATATCGCCTTCTTCCACCAGTGCAATGGGACCTCCCACCGCTGCTTCCGGTGAGACATGCCCGATGGAAGCGCCTCTGGACGCACCGGAGAAACGGCCGTCCGTAATAAGAGCCACGGAAGAACCAAGTCCCATACCTGCAATTGCGGAAGTCGGATTCAACATCTCTCTCATGCCGGGGCCTCCTTTGGGACCTTCATACCGGATTACCACGACATCTCCTGCTACAATCTTACCGCCCTTGATGGCATCAATCGCATCTTCTTCACAGTCGAACACTCTGGCAGGTCCTTCATGTACCATCATTTCAGGGACTACCGCTGAACGTTTTACAACGCCTGAATCCGGTGCCAGATTGCCCTTTAATACAGCAATTCCGCCGGTTTCGGAATAAGGATTCTCCGCAGGTCTGATTACTTCCGGATTTCGATTGACAACATCTTTAATATTCTCCCCTACGGTCTTACCGGTAACGGTTATAAGATCCAGATTCAGAAGATTCTTTTTCGTCAGTTCTTTCATGACTGCATAGACACCGCCTGCCTCATTTAAATCTTCCATATAAGTAGGACCTGCCGGTGCAAGATGACAGAGATTCGGTGTAATGGCTGACAATTCATTTGCCATATCCAGATTCAGATCCACGCCTGCTTCATGGGCAATGGCGGGCAGATGCAGCATGGTATTGGTAGAGCATCCCAGTGCCATATCCACAATCAGGGCATTGCGAAAAGCTTCCTTCGTCATAATATCGCGGGGTTTAATATCCTTTTCCACCAGTTCCATGATCTTCATGCCGGCATGCTTTGCCAGTCTGATTCTTTCGGAATAAACGGCAGGAATGGTACCGTTTCCTCTAAGTCCCATACCAATGGCTTCCGTCAGACAGTTCATGGAGTTGGCGGTATACATACCGGAGCAGGAACCGCATGTGGGGCATACTCTTTCTTCATATTCACACAACTCCTCCATGCTCATGGTTCCGGCAGCCACACTGCCTACTGCTTCAAACATGGAAGATAAGCTTCTTTTCTTTCCGTTTACATGTCCCGCAAGCATGGGACCACCCGATACAAAAATAGTAGGGATGTTGAGTCTGGCTGCAGCCATTAAAAGGCCGGGGACATTTTTATCGCAGTTAGGGATACATACCAGTCCATCAAAGCCATGCGCCATTGCCATACATTCGGTACTGTCGGCAATCAGATCCCTGGTGACAAGGCTGTACTTCATCCCCACATGTCCCATGGCAATACCGTCGCATACGGCGATTGCGGGAAATACCACCGGAGTTCCGCCTGCCATGGCTACACCGAGTTTTACAGCTTCTGCAATTTTATCCAGATTCATGTGTCCGGGGACAATTTCATTATAGGAACTGACTATACCGATTAAAGGTCTTTTTCTCTCCTCTTCCGTAAAGCCAAGTGCATTAAACAGACTCCTGTGAGGTGCCTGACTGGTTCCTCTCATAACAGAATCACTTTTCATTTTCCGTATCCTCCTTATATCATATCTTTATATCATATCTTTCATTATTTATATTCTTTCGGCAATCAGGTCGCCCATCTCATTACAGCCCGTCTGTTTGCAGCCCGGTGCCATAATGTCCCCCGTGCGGTAACCATCCTTAAGTACGTTCTCTACCGCCTTTTCAATGGCTGTGGCAGCTTCATCCAGATCAAAGCTGTAACGCAGCATCATGGCAGCACTTAGAATAGTCGCAATGGGATTGGCTATGTCTTTACCTGCAATATCCGGTGCGGAACCATGGCTGGGTTCATAAAGTCCAAATTTTGTGTCATTCAGGGAAGCGCTGGAAAGCATGCCGATGGAGCCGGTAATCATACTCGCTTCATCTGACAGAATGTCTCCGAACATATTCTCTGTCAGAATAACATCAAACTGCGCAGGATCTTTTACAAGCTGCATGGCACAATTGTCCACCAGCATGTGTTCCAGTGTCACATCCGGATAATCTGCTGCCACTTCCATGACCACAGCTCTCCAGAGTCTGGAAGAATCCAACACATTTGCTTTATCCACACTGGTTACTTTTTTCTTTCTCTTGCGTGCGATTTCAAATGCCTTTATGGCGATTCTCCGGATTTCGTTCTCGTTGTAGGTGAGAGTATCCACTGCGGTTCTGACACCGTTATCTTCATAGGTTTTCCGTTCACCAAAATAGAGACCGCCGGTCAGTTCCCTCATAATCATAATATCAAATCCGGCTTTCGAAATTTCTTCCTTCAGCGGACATGCCGAAGCAAGCTCCGGATACAGATATGCCGGACGTAAATTTGCAAACAGATTCAGCGCTTTTCTGATCTTTAATAAGCCCGCTTCCGGTCTTTTGTCAGGAGGCAGCTTGTACCAGGGTGAAGTTGTGGTATCCCCTCCGATAGACCCCATCAGCACGGCATCTGCCGCTTTAGCTGTAGCAATGGCTTCATCCGTAAGAGGGACTCCATGCACGTCTATGGACGCTCCTCCCATCAGAATATCTGTAAAATCAGGTGTAAATCCGAATTTTTCTCCTGCTTTTGATACGATCTTTTTTGCCTGGGCAACAATCTCAGGTCCGATACCATCACCGGGGATACAGGTGATCTTCAAATTTCTGTCAGCTCCCATTTTGTACTCTCCTTTGTATTTCAAATTGTATAAAAACACTCATTTATCATAACTTATATAAAAAGAAAATTCAATATACATATTTTAAGACAAATTTCAAAAAAGGGCTTAAAATCGCACAAAAAAAACCCATGAACTGTCCAGGACAATTCACGGGCTTTGCATCTTGCTTTATTCGTCATTACTGTTGGGAATCGCTCTGCTTTTCCACCTTGCAGATTGCGCTCTTTTCCATAGGAATACGGCAGTTTTTGTTGTTTCCGAACTCAACGATAACGGTATCGTCATTAATGTCGATTACAATGCCGATAAATCCGGATGTGGTCAGAACACAGTCGCCAATCTCCATTGCCGCAATCTGTGCTGCAAGCTTCTTCTGTTCCTTCTTCTGCGGTCTGAACAGGATAAACCAGAGTGCAAAAATAAATACACCATAAATGACCAGTGTCATGATCAGGCTTCCGCCTGCAGCTGTCTGAGAATTATCTACTGCCCCTTCAGCTGTTAATAAAAGATTCATCATCTATAAGTCCTCCTGAATATTATGCAGATTGCTCCGCATGTCACTTAATGCTTATCATACACAAACTTGTACTTTCCCGCAAGCCTTTTATAAAAATTTTATATTACAGTTCTTCTCCTGCAGCCATACTCTCGAGCTTTTTCTTTTTATATTCTCCAAATCTGCCTGCATCCAGTGCATCCCGGATTCCAGTCATCATGGTGTTATAAAAGTAAAGGTTATGCAGTACGCACAGACGCATGCCGAGCATTTCTTTGGCTTTCAGAAGATGTCTGATATAAGCTCTGGAGTATCTTCTGCAGGCAGGGCATGCACAGCCCTCCTCAATGGGCTGATCGTCCAGTTCGTATTTTGCATTAAACAGATTGATTTTTCCATGATTGGTATACACATGTCCGTGTCTGCCGTTTCTGGAAGGATAGACGCAGTCAAAGAAGTCCACACCTCTCTCCACACCCTCCAGTATGTTCGCAGGAGTTCCCACTCCCATCAGGTAAGTAGGCTTCTCAAGCGGCAGATAGGGAATGGTTTCTTCCAGTATATGATACATTTCTTCATGGGTCTCACCGACTGCAAGCCCACCGATGGCATAACCGTCCAGATTCATGTCCGCAATCCGTTTTGCGTGTTCTATACGGATATCCGCAAATACGGCTCCCTGATTGATGCCGAAAAGCAGCTGGTTTTTATTGATTGTATCCTCCAGGCTGTTTAATCTTGCCATCTCGCTTTTGCAGCGGGCAAGCCACCTTGTTGTTCTGTCTACGGAAGCCTGTACATACTGTCTGTCCGCCCTTGCACTGGGACATTCGTCAAATGCCATGGCAATTGTGGAAGCAAGATTGGACTGGATCTGCATACTTTCTTCCGGTCCCATAAAAATCTTTCTGCCATCTATATGAGAGTGAAAATAAACACCCTCTTCTTTGATTTTTCTTAATCCTGCCAGAGAAAAAACCTGAAATCCGCCTGAATCCGTAAGGATCGGTTTGTCCCATGACATAAACTGATGAAGCCCCCCAAGTTCTTTGATGATTTTGTCCCCGGGACGCACATGCAGATGATACGTATTGGACAACTGGACCTGGGTACCGATTCCCTCCAGATCCTCTGTGGACACCGCCCCCTTAATGGCAGCAACTGTACCAACATTCATAAATACAGGGGTCTGGATGGTTCCGTGAACGGTTTCCAGTTCCCCTCTCTTTGCTCTGCCTTCCTGTTTTAGCAATCGATACATCAATATTCCTCCCAAAGTTCTTCCAGTGTCAGTTCGTTCTCCGTCATATAGGTAGCTGCAGGGACACCTACATACCGGAAATGCCATGGTTCAAATTCTATCCCCGTAATATATTCTTTTCCCTTGGGATAGCGCAGAATAAATCCATATTCATAGCTATGCTCCTTCAGCCACTTTCCGGTATCCGTATCGGCAAACCCTGCATTGAGATTTTTATACGTACTGCTGTAAAAATCAATTGCAAGTCCGATTCTGTGCTCACTTGCATTGGGTGACGTGACCGCAATGGACGCTTTCTTATAGGCATCCATATAAGACATGCCTGCATTCATATAGCGTTTGATTTTTTTATTAAAAAGATACGTCTGTCTGTTAAAATCCCTGTAAGGGGAACAGATAACAAGATCCACCCCGTCATCTTTTGCCGCCTGCATCATCTGCAAAAGATCCTCTATGATTCTGGCATCACACTGCATACTGCCGGAGATGGTTCCTAACGGGAATTCATAATCCTCCGGTATGGAATGCTGTTTATTAATAAGGATCAGCCGCCAGTCAAGCAGGGCTTCTTCATAAGTAGAAGGAAGGCCCTCTTCTTCGTATTCCGTATACGAAGAGGTATTGCTCTCAAGGATCTCATCCAGTGTATAGGTATCCAGCTCATCTTCCGAAAGCAGCACCACATCATCGGTTCTTTCAATTTTCTCCTCTTCTATGGAGGCGATTTCTTCGGTATCGATTTCTTCTTCCGCGGTAAGGAGAATGCCGTCCTCGGAAAAACTGCTCATGTCAGAAGACGCTGTTTTGCTATCCGGCACGGAAAAGCTGCTGC
Source organism: Lachnospiraceae bacterium (assembly GCA_051888725.1). Classification (GTDB taxonomy): domain Bacteria; phylum Bacillota; class Clostridia; order Lachnospirales; family Lachnospiraceae; genus Acetatifactor. The sequence continues at coordinate 3,028 of JBJFCA010000229.1, read as the reverse complement.
TTACCAGTAAAAAAAGCAACAGCAAAGCAGCACAGGAAAAACGTTTGCCGTTTCGTGCAATCCATTTCCCTGTGTCATAAAGTGCCAGAACCGTCAGCATATAATATTTAACCGGTCGTACTGCCCATTTGTGCTTTCTGCTTATTTTTTTACAATTTGAAATAAGCCTTTCGCTGAAACTTTTCTTCATAGTTCATCCTTCATGTATTTTTGAAGCATATTCTATTTCATATTATCACATTTTGATTTCCTTTGCACTCTTTTTTCTTGTCCTAATGAATTGCTTTCCATAAATTTTTATTGTATAGTGAAAGAAAAACAATGAACGTTCAGGAAAGGATATACACTATGGCAGGATCTACTTATGGCACAATTTTTAAAATCACAACCTGGGGAGAATCCCACGGCAAGGCACTTGGCGTTGTCATCGATGGGTGTCCGGCAGGCCTATCCCTTTCGGAATCCGATATACAGCCTTACTTAAACAGACGTAAGCCCGGGCAGAGTAAAATTGCCACTCCCCGCAAAGAAGATGACGAAGTGGAGATTCTTTCCGGTGTCTTTGAAGGACGCACTACCGGGACTCCAATCAGTCTCATTGTCCGCAACACCTCACAGCGGTCATCTGACTACAGTGAGATTGCGTCCTACTACAGGCCGGGACATGCTGATTATACTTATGATGAAAAATATGGATTTCGTGATTACAGAGGCGGCGGAAGATCCTCCGGCAGAGAAACAACCGGACGTGTTGCAGCAGGTGCCGTTGCAATCAAAGCATTAAAAGAAATGGGCATTACCGTAACCGCTTATACCCGTTCCATAGGTCCCATTGAAGCGGATCTTTCCCATTTTGATGCGGATGCCATTCTTACCACTCCCACTGCAATGCCGGACAGGGAAGCTTCGCTGAGAGCAGAAGCCTACTTAAAGGATATGATGATGAACAAGGATTCCAGCGGTGGCGTCATGGAATGTTTAATAGAAGGATTGCCCGCCGGTATCGGTGATCCTGTTTTTGAAAAACTGGATGCCAATCTAAGCAAGGCAATCATGTCCATCGGTGCCGTGAAGGCCGTGGAAATTGGCGACGGTATCGCCGTATCCAAGTCTTTAGGCAGTGCCAATAATGACGCTTTTGGCATGAAAGACGGAAAGATTGCCAAGCTGACCAACCATGCCGGCGGCATCTTAGGTGGCATCAGTGACGGTTCCACCGTTCTTCTGCGTGCTCATGTTAAACCGACACCTTCTATTTTCAGGAAACAGCAGACAGTAAATCAAAACGCACAGGAAATAGAAATTGAAATCAAGGGACGTCACGATCCGATTATTGTTCCCAGAGCTGTTGTGGTAATGGAATCCATGGCTGCCATTACGGTTTTGGATGCCATGATGGTAAACATGAGTGCCCGTATGGACTCTCTTAAAAATTTCTACCAATCATAAAAACCGGATGTAGAGTATAAAAAACGCATGAGCCATTGGTTCATGCGTTTTTGCGTTTTAAACTGATTTCATTATTCTGCCGCTGCAGCAGATTTGGATTTATAGTAATCTTCAAACTTCTTGCTGACAGCCTCTTTCGTCTGATAGGAAATATCCGGCAGTTTTCCGCCCCATGTTTTTTCTGCCATGGCAAATCCCTTTTCAAACGCTTCCTGCATCTTTTTCATCTGCTCTTCGTCATCACCGGCAAGTGCACTCGCAAAATCAAAAATTCTTTCTGCGGTCTGGCTGACACCATAATACCCGTCTTCCGCAATATCCTGCTGTGCCTGCAGCTTTGTCTGGGGATCCACACTGAATTTTCCGCTTGCAAGAAATGACCAGATATCATTGGCTTCGCCATATGCGTTTACCTGTTCAGACATCATCTTGCGGATCATGCTGACAAACTGGCTTTCTCTTGCTTCCGCATCTGCCTTTAACTGTGATACCAGATCTGCTCTTTCCTGCGCACTCATTTTGTTGATGGTGTAGGTTGCCTTTTCTTCCTTTCCTGCAGACGCTTCATAAACAGCACCCTTGTCCTCTTCTTTTTTCTCGCTTTCTGCTTTTTTAGCCACAGAAGTGTACTCTTTTGATGCAGAAACCTGAGAAGTTCCGCTTACTGCATTAACTCCCATTTTTCATTCCTCCTTGATGGTTTCCGGCAAATCCTTTTGTCCGGTTTTATTCATTGGTTATGATACAATTTCTATATCGGCTACTGACCGACGAAACTTTACCGTAAAAAAGCTGTTCCTGTTAAAAATATTGATTGCATTTTCTTTCTATTATTTATATAATAAATCGAAACTGTGTACATTTTTCGACATGGTTTTACTTACTTTTTTTGCGGAGGGTTTTTATCATGAAAGATGTATTGGTAAATCTGGAGCACATCTCCAAATCCTTTGACGGCCAGATGATTCTGGATGACTTAAATCTCTATATCAGGGAGAACGAATTTTTAACGCTACTGGGTCCCAGCGGCTGTGGCAAAACCACTACCCTGCGTATATTGGGCGGCTTTGAGCATCCCGATACCGGACGTGTTATTTTTGAAAATCAGGATATTACCAATCTTCCGCCAAATAAAAGGCAGCTAAACACTGTCTTTCAAAAGTATGCTCTTTTTACACATATGACAATTGCCGAAAACATTGCTTTCGGCCTGAAAATCAAAAACAAATCAAAATCCTATATTAACGATAAAATTAAATATGCCCTGAAACTGGTAAATCTGGACGGCTACGAAAACAGAATGCCGGATTCTTTATCCGGCGGTCAGCAGCAGCGTATTGCCATTGCACGTGCCATTGTCAATGAGCCTAAGCTCCTGCTTCTGGATGAACCCCTTGGTGCTCTTGACTTAAAGCTGAGACAGGACATGCAGTACGAATTGATTCGTTTAAAAAATGAACTTGGCATTACCTTTATATATGTAACCCATGATCAGGAAGAAGCCCTGACCATGTCTGATACCATCGTTGTCATGAACCAGGGTTATATCCAGCAGATCGGCTCACCGGAGCGTATATAC
>JBJFCA010000228.1:0-8749 GCA_051888725.1 Lachnospiraceae bacterium | reverse complement strand
GGCTCTACGGCAGACCTGATGTATTATCTTGATGCGGCACATGAGGAAAAAGAAATCAAACATGTATTTTACGGATTGGATCTGTTTGCACTGAAAATGCCCTGCGAAGTGACGGTGGTGTCACAATATAGTCCGAAATACCTTTACACGGATACCATTCTGGATGACGGGGCTTATCTTTTTAATAAGGATGTCCTGTTTGAAAAAATACCGCTTATGATAGCCTATTCTCTTACAGACAAAAATACCGGCGGACATGCCTATGACTGGTCGGAGGACAAGATATTTGGTGCAGCGAAAGCCATGGAAGCTTATGACGGTCCTTACGAAGCATTGCCGGATAAGGATTTTTCGGAGGAAAAACAGACCATAGCAGATAATATTCAGCTGATTACCAATGAAATTTCCTCTCATCCGGATACGATGTATACGATCTTCCTGCCACCGTATTCTCTTCTTATGTGGGACGATACCTGCAGACAGGGAGAGCTGGAAGAATACTGTTATATGCTTGAGGAGGTGCTGCCAGGGCTTCTTGCTTTTGAAAATGTGGAAGTCTATGATTTCCAGACAGAGGAAACAATCGTATGTAATCTGGATCTGTACATGGATAAGGTACACTATTCTCCCGTAATTAACCAGTATATGCTTACCGGCATGGCCAGGAAAGATCCGTCATATCTTTTAACGGAGGAGAACTGGCAGGATAAGCTCAACGATTTAAGGAAGATGTGTGAAAAGATTACTACTGAGGAGATTTACCGCTATTACCCAAAAGAAAACTGAACGATAAATTCATTTGTAATTTTGAGATATCTGTGATACACTGTCTTTAGTGTTACAGGTATCTCGTGTTTACCCGTGCAGCTATAGTTCATCGGTAGAATGCTAGCTTCCCAAGCTGGAGAGACGGGTTCGATTCCCGCTAGCTGCTGACAAAACCCCAACGATTACATCGCTGGGGTTTTTCCATCACATAATCTCTTCTTCTGCATATGTTAAGAAAAAAGGGACCGGAAGTGTGAGACATGGACTTTCAAAACAGAATTCTGCCGTTTTATATGGCATATCCAAACCTTATGCAGGATGACAATGGTGTCATACGGGATCTGGAATACCTGCAGCAGATGTATCCGGCACAGGCAAAAATGCTGCAGAAAAGGATTGCCGAGGTCCTGGATAAAATGGATTATGAAGGAAGCCTTCTGTATGATGAATATCCTGACAGGTGGCAGCTGTACCGTCTGGGAGACAGCATCGTCGCAATTTTGAAACGGGAGGAAGCAGAAAAGGGCGAGGATGTGAATGCATCCCCTGAAAAGTGGGAATGGATAAAGGATATGGTACTGATTATCCTGTACTATGAGATTTACAAAAGGCGTCACGGAGGCCGGCGGAGCTTTCTAAAATTTTAGTTGTGGTTTTCCGGTAAACTCAGTAGAATATAGTCATAGCAGACACTTCGGCCAAAGGGGATGAAGGAACGCTATGACTATTGCTTTGTGAGGGTTTATTCCATGGAAGAACTTAAAGAGCTGTTTCGGGAACTTAATGATAAAGGACTTAAGAGTGCAGTGTTCAGCAATGCCATAGATACGGAGAAAGGCAGCAAAATTAAAATTCACCCCATACTTTTAAAAGGAAAGCTGACCTATCAGAGGACGCTCTTTCTGGGCACAAAGGTGTATCATGAAAATCTGTCTGTCCCGGAGCTTACAGACCGGATGAGCCTCGATATGGAGAATTACCGACAGGCAGAGTTTACGGCAGACGGGCTCTCGGCTTATATACTGGTGAGCAAAAAGGGAAAAATGACCGTTAAGAAAAAATATACGAATCAGGCGGCGGAGGAAAGCCGGTCGGATATGGTGCAGCCCGCCTCACACAATCGGGAAAAGCAGTATATTTTAAAAGAAGGAAAACCGGTAGATTTTCTGGTGGGACTGGGAGTCCAGACACCGGAAGGCAAAATCGTAAAGTCAAAGTATGACAAATTCCGTCAGATCAACAGATATCTGGAATTCATTGAGGACATCGTTCGAAAGTTACCTACTGACAGACCTGTCAGAATTGTAGATTTCGGATGCGGAAAGTCATATCTGACATTTGCCATGTATTATTATCTGCATGTCTTAAAAGGATATGAAGTGCGGATTACCGGACTGGATCTGAAGGCTGACGTAATTGCACTCTGCAACAGGCTGGCGGAAGAATACGGCTACACCGATCTTCATTTTGAGCAGGGAGATATCAGCTCCTATGAAGGGGAGAATCAGGTGGACATGGTAGTGACACTTCATGCCTGTGACACCGCTACGGATTATGCCATAGAAAAAGCTGTCAGGTGGAATGCTGCCGTGATTATGGTGGTTCCCTGTTGTCAGCATGAGTTGAACAGACAGATCAGGTGTGAGGAATTGAAGCCCATTTTAAAATACGGTCTGATCAAAGAGAGAATGGCAGCACTTATGACGGATGCCCTGCGTGCGGACATACTGGAAGAAATGGGCTATGATGTGCAGATCCTGGAGTTTATTGATATGGAGCACACACCTAAAAACATTCTGATACGGGCAGTGAAAAAGTCCGGTATTCGCAGAAAAACGGAGGATGTGGACAAGGTAACGGCATTTTTGAATGCGGAGCCCACTTTGCGGAAACTTTTGGGAAAGGAACAGGCGGAATGAAAAAAGGCATTATCAAGGGAGTGGTTTTTACAATTGTATTTATCACCGCCGTGTTTATTTTTTCCCGTATACTGAACACAGGAAATACGGACATGACCATGGATATGGCAAAAGCAAAGTTTCCTGTGGTTTATATGGGAATGAACAATATCCGCTATAATGAGATGCATGGCTATGTGAATGCCATGGACACGTCATTTATGCGGGACACAATCACGGTACTGGATGAGAACCGGACAACGGAATTTTTCGTGGATACTTACGGGAACAGAGTACAGAAGCTTGTATTTGAAGTGCGCAGCGTAGACGGAGAACGCCTGATTGAAAGTACCGAGGTAACCGGTTATGAGGAGAACGGCACCGGTATTTCGGGACACATTACCGTTAAGGATCTGATCGTGGAAAATGAGGAGTACGAACTGATTCTTATGTTGACACTGGATACGGGCAATACGGTACGGTACTATACAAGACTTCTGTGGGGGACGGACTGTCATGCATATGAAAAACTGAACTTTGCCAGAGAGTTTCATAACAAGACTTTTAATAAAGAAGAAGCATCGGATCTTGCAAAATATATGGAGACAGATGCGACGGGCGACAATTCTACCCTGCATCATGTGGATATTCATTGCAGTTTAAATCAGGTGACCTGGGGAAATCTGAATGTAAAAAAGGTTACGGCACCGGTCTTCCAGATTACGGAGATGGCCTCTCAGACGGCAGTCATAACGGCACATTATGTGGCTTCTTCCAAAGTGGAGAATAAAACACAGGTCTATTACGTGGAGGAGTATTACAGAGTCCGTTATACATCTGACAGAATTTATCTGCTTGATTATTCCCGTGATATGAATACACTTCTTGATGAAGAGGGAGATATTTATGTCAATGACAAAATTGTAATCGGTGTTGCAGATGAAAATCTGCCGCTTTATGAGAGTGAGGACGGCAATGTCTTTGCCTTCGTGGTGCAGAACCGGCTATACAGTTACAATGTAACGACCAATAAAATGACGGTCGTATTCGGATTTTATAAGGACGAATATACGGATGCCAGAAATATGTATGCACAACATGATATCCGGATTTTAAATATTGATGAAGCAGGCAATATGCTTTTTGCCGTGTCAGGCTATATGAACCGGGGGACTCATGAAGGAGAAGTGGGCATTCAGGTCTATGGGTATGACAGCACTTACAATACCATAGAAGAGAGGCTCTATATTCCTTATAGCAGGAACTATCGTGTATTAAAGGCTGAGATGGATCAACTGTTTTATGTAAGCCGTGAAAGCTATCTGTACCTGAAGCTGTACGGTTCCGTGCTGGAGATCAACCTGGAAGATAAGGTATGCAGCTACCTTTTTCAGGATGTGCAGGACGGCAGCATGCTGGTATCGGACAGCAGGAAGATTGCCGTCTGGCAGACCGGAAATGATCTTTACAGCTCGAAAAGCCTTGTGCTGATGGATCTGGGAAGTCGTGAAAAACGCAGTATTGATGCAGGGGAGGGAGAATATATTCTGCCGCTCGGATTTATGAATGAAGATCTGATTTACGGTGTGGCAAAGAAGGAAGATATCACCGTGGACAATGCAGGCCGTATCACATTTCCCATGTATGCCGTATATATCCGCAATGCACAGGGCGTGCAGCTGAAAAAATACAGTCAGGACAATGTGTATGTGACCGGCTGCAGTGTAGCCGGCAATCAGATCACGCTGGACCGGGTGCTGAAAACAGAGAGCGGAAGCTACACAGAAACCACGAAAGAGCATATTATGAGCAGCACGGAGGAGTCCGGCAACAAAAATAAGATCAGTGCGGTGGTGACGGAAAACTATGGTAAGTATATTCAGATTGCCGTGAAAAAGGACATTGACAGAAAAGCGCTGCAGGTTCTTAACCCTAAGGAAATCATGTATGAAGGTTCCAGAAATCTTATCCTTTCCGCTGCGGATGAAGAGAATGTCTTTTTTGTCTATGAACCGCAAGGCAGCGCTGCGATTTATAAGGATCCTGCGAAAGCCGTTACCCATGCAGAAAGTGCAGGCGGTGTGGTGACAGACAGTGCCGGTGACTATATATGGATACGGGGAAACCGGGCGGTAAAAAACCAGATTATGGCCATAAAAGCAGAAAACAGCACAGAAGAGACCTCCAGTCTGGCTGTTTGTCTGAATGTCATATTAAAAAATGAAGGCATTACACGCAATACAGAGTATATGCTGGCACAGGGAGAAAACATCAATACCCTTCTTAAGGAAAATTTAAGTCCGGTACAGGTTCTGGATTTAAAGGGATGTTCTCTGGATGCGGTTTTGTACTATATCAACCGGGATATTCCGGTACTTGCCTGCTTAAACGATGGTAATGCCGTACTGATTACCGGATTTAACCAGTATAATGTGGTCATCATGAATCCGGCCAAAGGAACGCTTGCCAAAATGGGGATGAACGATGCCACGGAGTGGTTTGCCGAAAACGGCAATGCTTTTATTACTTATATAAAGAAAGATTGATTTTATGCCGTACGGAAAATCCGTGCGGCTTTTTTTAATGCAAATAACAGGATCATGCCAAAGATACCGCCGGAAATGATTTCTCCTGCACCTACGGTCAGTACAAGATACCACAGGGCATCTTTCAGCCCATAGCCGTAGATTAACACAAAGGGCACAAGGACAGTGTTGGAAATGATATTGGGAAACGGTACCAGCCATTTGTATTTCCGTACAAGGTAGGCGCCTACCGCTCCGATCAGGGTGGCCAGACTGCCAATGACAATGTCTAACAGACAGCAGCCGGTCAGGACATTGGAAAGCAGACATCCTAAGAATAAGCCCGGTATGGCAGCAGATGTAAAGTAGGGAAGGACGGAAAGCATTTCCGATAAACGGATCTGAATGGCACCTGATGCAAGGCCAAACGCATTGGCAATCATGGTGAGTACCACATAGAGAGCTGCAATCATGGCAGCCTGTGTGAGATAGATGGTTTTTTTGTTTTTCATAACGATTCTCCTTTAGTTTTGTTTTACGTGTGGAAGGTCTCGAACACACGGTGGAACGTAGCAAGTGTAGCATAGGAGCAGGAAAAAAACAAGGTGCAATTTTGAAATAAAAATCGTATCCAAATGAAACAATAATTTTGTCGTTAAATATACAATTTACACAATAAATATTAAGAAAATGTCAAAATACTGTACTTAATACGAAAAAATGATATAATATGGATTATTATTTGTGAAGGGAGAATTGTGTAATGAAGAGGGAAAAAAAGGGAATTCAATCTATCAGGACAAGAATTGTCGTGATGACCATTGGAACTGTGGTATGCGTGTCGGCATTGTTGCTGATCATTCTGATCTCCAGTGGGAAACAGCAGGTTTCCGATGTGACGCAGGATTATCTGCTGGACATGGCAAAAGCCTATGGCGGTCAGCTGGAGGGACAGGACGATAAGCTGTCGGATACAGTGTATCTGACAAACCTGCTTCAGGATGTTGGTTTGCAGGGCATTGATTCCAGCTATGCTTATCTGGTGGATGCCGGTGGAACGATGCTGTATCACCCAAAGGCAGACAAGATCGGTAAGCCTGTGGAGAATTCTGTGGTGAAAGAAAGAGTGGAGGAACTGAAAGCCGGTAAAAAAGTGGAGCCGGCGGTAGTCAGCTATGATTTTCAGGGTGCTGTAAAATATGCTTCCTATTACGTAAGTAGTACAGGTTCCTATATTCTGGTCATTTCGGCAGATGAAGCCGAAGTACTTGCCCCCATTCAGCGTCTTGCAGTACAGGGTGCCGTCGTTACGCTTGTGATTGCATTCCTTGCCATTGCAATGGGATTTGTGTATGCACAGCGTATTGTGAATCCAATCAAAGCAGTTACCGAAATGATAAACCGGTTTGCCAATATGGATTTTACCAAAGATACGAAGGAAGAGATTCTTAACAGAAAAAGTGATGAAACCGGAGAAATGAGCCGGGCTATTACCCGCATGCGTGAGCAGATGGAAAAGATGATTATTGATATTCGCCAAAAAGGTGACGAGCTTTTTGGTGCGTCGGATTCCTTAAGTAAGGATTCCGGGGAAGCATATGAATCAGTAATGCAGGTAGAAAAAGCAGTGTCGGAAATTGCGGAAGGAGCAACTTCACAGGCTGGTGAGACACAGAAAGCAACAGAAAGCGTCATCACCATCGGTAATATGGTGGAAGAAACGGCAGCAGAAGCATATAGACTGCACGAAAATGCTGATGTGATTAAAAATTTAGGTACAGATGCCAATGCAACACTTACGGAACTGACGCAGATTAATGCGAAAACCAAAGAATCCATTGAGATTATTTCCAGACAGACCAATACCACCAATGCATCCGCGTTAAAAATCAGGGAAGTTACCGCACTGATCACTTCCATAGCGGAGGAGACCAATCTGCTTTCCCTGAATGCATCCATCGAAGCAGCAAGAGCGGGGGAACAGGGCAGAGGCTTTGCCGTCGTAGCAAGTCAGATCCAGAAACTGGCAGAGCAGTCAAATGAATCTGCCCAAACCATTGAAAGTATTGTTGCTACTTTAATCAATGATTCTGAGAAGACGGTACATACCATGGAAGAAGTCAGGGAGGTCATGGAGGAGCAGAACCGTAAGGTAGATAAGGCAGGCAGTATTTTCGAGGATGTTCTGCGAGGCATTGATGTAACAATCAAAGGGATTGCAACGATTTCAGATTATACAACACAGATGGACAAGGCGCGTGTGGATGTGGTGGATGTGGTGCAGAACCTGACAGCCATTGCAGAGGAGAACGCTGCGGCTACCCAGGAGACATCGGCATCCGCAACGGAAGTCAATAATATCATCGGAAATATTTCTGATAAGGCTGAAGATGTTCACAGTATAGCAGAGGAGCTGCATGCTACCATAAAAGTATTCCGATTGTCTGAATAAATAAAAAAACTCCGGGTTTTATTCCGGAGTTTTTTACTGTTTAGAGTTCGCCTCTGCGGTAACGGGCTACAATGTTCTGAATTCTTTCGTTGGGATTTAAAAGATCGCTGATGGAGGAATCATGATTCAGGGTGTCGATAATGTAAGCAATGTATTTGCTCATATCGCAGCTGATATACCAATCCTTGGAAAGCAGTTCGGGAGTCTGATAAATCAGATTGGTGGTCAGAATCTTTGTAATGATACCCTCCTCATAAGCTTTGTCAAATTTATCAAGCCCATTGGTGAATAAACCAAAAGTAGAGAATACAAAAATGTTCCTTGCCTTGCGTTCCTTTAACTCGGCAGCAACCTCCAGCACGCTTTCACCGGAGGAAATCATATCATCGATAATGATCATGTCTTTGCCTTCCACGCTGGAACCCAGGAACTCATGTGCCACAATGGGGTTTCGGCCGTTGACAATTCTGGTGTAATCACGGCGTTTATAGAACATACCCATATCCAGACCAAGTACGTTGGCAATATAGATGGCGCGACTCATACCGCCTTCATCGGGACTGATTACCATCATGTGGTCGGCATCAATCTGCAGATCCTTAACGTTTCTTAAGAGACCTTTGATAAACTGGTATGCAGGCTGTACGGTTTCGAAACCGTGCAGGGGAATGGCATTCTGTACACGGGGGTCGTGTGCGTCAAAAGTGATGATGTTGTCCACGCCCATACGAACCAGTTCCTGCAGGGCAAGTGCACAGTCCAGAGATTCTCTCGAAGTACGCTTGTGTTGTCTGCTTTCATACAGGAAAGGCATGATAACCGTAATTCTTCTGGCTTTACCGCCAACGGCAGCAATAATTCGTTTCAAATCCTGATAGTGATCGTCGGGAGACATGTGGTTTTCATGACCGCACAGAGAATAAGTCAGGCTGTAGTTGGCTACATCCACGAGCAGATAAAGGTCATCACCTCTGACGGATTCTAAGATGGTGCCTTTGGCTTCGCCGGAGCCAAAACGGGGAACATTGGTTTTAATCAGGTAAGAAGGGCGATGGTAGCCGGCAAAAGCAAGGCTGTCCTTGTGTTCACTTTCTCTTTCTGCCCTC
>JBJFCA010000227.1:0-8880 GCA_051888725.1 Lachnospiraceae bacterium | reverse complement strand
GCTGAAAAAGGGACTTGAACCCTCGACCCCTTCATTACGAGTGAAGTGCTCTACCAACTGAGCTATTTCAGCAAGAGGTTTACAACAGTAATCATTATAAAGGGTAAATCAAAAAAAAGCAATAACGAATTTATGTAAACCGGAATTATTTGATTCCGGTTTTTTTCCTGTAATAATGTTCTGTACTGCCAATGGCAAGATAAAGCGCCATTGCAATGATACAGAGGAGAATGATGGAAGTGATAACCATGTGCATCTTGAATACCTGTGAGCCGTAAATAATCAGATAACCGAGTCCCCTTTTGGCTGCCAGAAATTCTCCGATGATGACGCCAACGAGGGAAAGACCGATGTTTACTTTCATAGTACTCAGAACAGTAGGAATACTTGCAGGCAGTACTACCTTAAAAAAAGCATCTTTTTTGTGACCGCCAAGGGTATAGATTAACGTAATTTTTTCGGGATCCACATTTTTAAAACCGGCATAAAGACTTATGATGGAACCAAACAGAGCAACCGAGATTCCGGCTACGATTATGGTTACACTGCCCGTACCAAGCCAGACAATAAAAAGAGGAGCGAGCGCGGACTTGGGCAAACTGTTCAGGATCACAAGATAAGGCTCTAAAATTTCTGAAATACCATTGGAGTACCACAATAGTGTGGCAAACAGCATTCCGATGAAAAATACCAGAAGAAAGCTTAGAATAGTTTCATATAATGTAATACCGATATGAAGAACAAGATTATTATCCTTTAATAAAGACAAAAAGCATTGCAGTACCCGGGAAGGACTGGAAAAAAAGAAAGCATCCATCCATCCTAAATCTGCGGCAAGTTCCCAGACAAAAAGAAACAGTATGAAAATCAGAATACGGCAGAAAGTAATCTTTCTGTGATAGCTTTTGTGCTCTTTTACATATGCTTCCTGTGTGGAAAGCTCTACCGGTTTTTTTGTTTTAGGTTTCATCCGTCATCGCCTCCCATAATAAATTGAAATAGTATTGAAATTCAGGTGCATTTCTCGCAGCCAGCGGTGTATGGTCTTTTAACGTAAGGTGGATGGGAATGTCATATTTGACAGTGGTGGGGCGTTTGCTTAAGATGAGAACCCTGTCTGCAAGACTGATGGCTTCCGCAAGGTCATGGGTGATGAGCAGGGCGGTTTTTGCCTTGCTGCGGATAATCTCGCAGATATCTGCTGAAACCATCAGCCTTGTCTGGTAATCCAGTGCACTGAAAGGCTCATCTAAAAGCAGCAGTTCGGGGTTCAAAGCAAGGGTACGGATGAGCGCGGCCCGCTGTTTCATCCCCCCGGAAAGTTCACTTGGCTTTTTATCCTTAAAGCGGTACAGGCCATAATCCTTCATCATCTGCAGGACAGATTCGGTATTTTCCCTGTTCATCCTGCCGGCGATTTCCAGACCAAGTACTGCGTTATCATAGATACTTCTCCATTCTAACAGATGATCATGCTGCAGCATGTAACCGATTCTTGGAGGGGCGTCATCGGAATCTCTGTTATGGAAAGTAATTTCACCGCTTTCCGGAGAAAGAAGACCGAAGATAACGGATAGAAGTGTGGATTTTCCGCAGCCGCTGGGACCGACCATGGCGACAAATTCACCGGGATATATTGCAAAACTGACAGACTGCAGTGCTTTTGTCTCTCCATGCAGACTGTGATAGGAATAGCTGATGTTTTTGGCTTCAAGCAGTGGCTTTTGCATAAGAGCATCATCCTTTGGCTTTTATTGTTATTTTATGTATCCGGTTTGAAAGGGTGTAAGGTTGTTGCATAAAATGCAAAATTATGATACTATCAAGTTTAGATTTAATTTGCGGAGGAAAAAACATTGGCACAATTATGGGGCGGGCGCTTTACTAAAGCGACCGAACAGAGCGTATTTGATTTTAATGCATCCATAAGCTTTGATAAAAATCTTTTTACACAGGATGTAGAGGGAAGTATTGCCCATGCTGTCATGCTGGGAAAGCAGGGGATACTTACGGTTGAAGAAAAGGATGCCATCGTAAAAGGCCTGGCGGGAATCCGAGATGATGTGGAGGCAGGCAGACTTTCCATTGATGAAACCCAGGAAGACATTCACAGCTTTGTAGAAGCTACGTTAATAGCAAGAATCGGTGATACCGGAAAGAAACTGCATACCGGCCGCAGCAGAAATGATCAGGTTGCGCTGGATATGAGACTGTATACGAGAACGCATGTGGTAGAGACGGATAACCGCTTAAAAGAACTGCTTGGCGTTATCCTGCACATCATGGAGGAAAACCTGGACACCTTCATGCCGGGATTCACGCATTTACAGAAGGCACAGCCGGTTACGCTGGCCCATCATTTCGGTGCTTACTTTGAAATGTTTAAAAGGGACAGGCTGCGCTTAAAGGATATTTATGCACGTATGAATTACTGTCCGTTGGGAGCGGGGGCACTGGCAGGTACCACCTATCCCCTTGACCGTAATTATACCGCTTCCCTGTTAGGGTTCGAGGGACCCACCTTAAACAGCATGGATTCCGTATCGGACAGAGATTATCTGATAGAGTTTCTGGCTGCACTTTCTACCATTATGATGCATTTGTCCCGTTTTTCCGAGGAAATTATTATCTGGAATTCCAATGAATACGGATTTGTGGAAATCGATGATGCTTATTCCACGGGAAGCAGTATTATGCCCCAGAAAAAGAATCCGGATATTGCGGAACTGGTAAGAGGAAAAACCGGAAGGGTATACGGGGCGCTGATGTCATTGCTCACCACGATGAAAGGAATCCCGCTTGCTTATAATAAAGATATGCAGGAAGATAAGGAGCTTACCTTTGACGCCATCAAAACCGTGGAAAACTGTCTGGAGCTTTTTACCGGTATGCTTGCAACCATGAAATTTAGAAAAGAAACCATGGAAAAGAGTGCTGTGAAGGGATTTACCAACGCTACAGATGCAGCAGACTATCTGGTAAACCACGGTGTTCCTTTCCGGGATGCCCATGGAATTATCGGCAGGCTGGTATTGTACTGTATTTCCCGGGATAAGAGTATTGATGAGCTGAGTATTGAGGAACTCAGAGAATTTTCTGATAAATTTGAACCGGATATTTATGACGCAATCAGCTTAAAGACCTGTGTGGAGAAGCGTCTTACCATTGGCGCTCCGGGTCCTTCCATGATGAAAGAAGTCATTGCACTGAACCGTAAATATCTGGAGGAAGAATAAAGAAAGAAGAGGAGAAGATTATGAGTGAGAAACTGAAAGTTGGTATTTTAGGTGGAACCGGTATGGTGGGACAGAGATTTATTTCTCTTTTGGAGAACCATCCGTGGTTTGAGGTGACAACCATTGCGGCAAGTCCACGTTCTGCAGGAAAGACATACGAGGAGGCAGTCGGAGACCGTTGGAAAATGACTACACCCATGCCGGAAGCCGTAAAAAATATTGTAGTTATGAATGTGAATGAAGTTGAAAAAGTGGCTGCAGAGGTGGATTTTGTATTCAGTGCCGTAGATATGTCCAAGGACGAAATCAAGGCAATTGAAGAGGCTTACGCTAAGACGGAGACCCCTGTAGTATCCAATAACAGTGCACACAGATGGACCCCCGATGTACCCATGGTGGTGCCTGAAATCAATCCGGAGCATATGAAGGTCATTGATTTCCAGAAAAAGAGACTGGGCACAGAGAGAGGCTTTGTTGCGGTAAAACCCAATTGCTCCATTCAGAGTTATGCGCCTGTACTGACAGCATGGAAGGAATTTGAACCTTATGAAGTGGTGGCAACAACATATCAGGCAATTTCCGGTGCCGGAAAAACATTTAAGGACTGGCCGGAAATGGTAGGAAATATTATTCCTTACATCGGTGGGGAAGAAGAAAAATCCGAAAAGGAACCACTGCGTATCTGGGGTGAAATCAAAGACGGTGTCATCGTTCCCGCAGAAAGCCCGGTGATTACCTGTCAGTGCATCCGTGTTCCGGTATTAAACGGACATACCGCAGCCGTATTTGTAAAATTTAAGAAGAAACCGACCAAAGAGCAGCTGATTGAAAAGCTTGTAAACTTTAAGGGACTTCCCCAGGAGTTAGAGCTTCCCAGCGCACCGAAGCAGTTTATCCAGTACCTTTCCGAGGATAACCGTCCGCAGATTACACTGGATGTGGATTTTGAAAACGGCATGGGCATCAGCGTCGGCAGACTCCGTGAAGATACCGTTTATGACTGGAAATTTGTGGGACTTTCCCACAATACCGTAAGAGGTGCTGCCGGCGGTGCCGTACTCTGTGCAGAGCTTTTGAAAGCACAGGGGTATATTACAAAAAAATAAACAGATACAGGGGGTGTTATGATGCAGGAGAAGCAGACTGCCTATCTGAATGAAAAAACAACAGAGTGTACCGGACAGGATAAACTGTTCCGGATGGTTTGTGATACCTCTCATAACGCCTTTTTGTACTATATTTTTGAGAAGGATGAAGTTGTCACATTAGGTAACTGGGATTCCCTTTTTCAGTTCCGGATCAAAGATGTAGCGGATTTTCCGCTTCTTCTTAATGAGGTCATGGAGGAGGAAAAAGAATCTTTGTCTGCGGCGCTGTTCGCCGAAGCAGAAAAGAAAGAACAGGATTATGTGGAATGTAAATTAAAGGACGGCAGGACATGGCTGTCTTTTGAGGTAAGAGTGTCGTATGATTCTGCCCGGCTTCCCGTGGACAAGATCATCTGCATCAAAAACATAACCAGGTATAAGAACCAGCAGGAAGAACTGGAGTATCTGTCTTTTTATGATAACCAGACGGCTCTTTACAACCGGAACTATTTCATAAAGCTTTTGGGAGATATGGTGCATAAGGCTGAAGATGAACATGCAACAGTCAGCGTACTGATTATCGATATTGATGATTTCAGAAAGATCAATGACGGTATGGGCATGCTGGTAGGAGATGAAGTCATCCAGCAGTACGGACAGTTTCTGGGTTCGTTTTCCAATGATAAATGTATTGTCTGTCACATGAACAGCGATATATTCTGTATGGCAGTATATGATCCTGTCGGGGAAAGAAGTATTGAATATATTTATCAGAAGATTCAGGATCGCATTGCGCAGGGATTTGTATTAAGCGGCGGCATGGAGATTCATCTGACTGTAAGCATAGGGGTGGCAGAATATCCGGAGGCATCCCGTTCCGTTCTGGAACTGATCAATTGTGCCGAGATCGTTATGTTCAAAGCAAAATCAGGTGGAAAATCCTCCATTCAGTATTTTGATGCACCCATTCTGCATGACTTTATACAGAAAGCAACCATTGAAAACCAATTAAAAGAAGCTATTTTTTATAAGAATTTCTGCCTGTATTTTCAACCACAGTACTATACGGAGGGAGAAAAGCTGCGTGGCGTGGAAGCACTGATCAGATGGCGTAATCAGGAGAACAAGATGATCAGTCCTGCAATTTTTATTCCCATTGCAGAAAAAAACGGTGCCATTATTCCCATTGGAGGCTGGGTAATTGAAGAAAGTATCAGGCAATATGCAAGATGGAAGGAAGTCTATGGGCTTCCCATCATCATGTCAATCAATATTTCTGCGGTGCAATATAAAAGAAAAGATTTTGTAAACAATTTAATGGAAATTATCCATAAATATGATGTGAATCCCACAGAAATTGAACTGGAAATCACAGAGAGTGTCCTGATTGATGATTTTGCGGATGTGAAGGCGAAGCTTTTAAAACTGCGTGAACAGGGAATCAGGATTTCGCTGGACGATTTCGGTACCGGCTATTCTTCTTTATCCTATTTAAACGGACTGCCGATTGATACGCTGAAAATAGATAAAAGCTTTGTAGATAAGGTAAAAACGGACAAATCTACCAGAATTATTATGGAATCCGTTGTTTCCATGGCCGGTCAGCTGGGATATGAAACCATTGCAGAGGGTGTCGAAGAAGAGGAGCAGTATGATTTTATGAAGGAAATCGGCTGCAGCATTATACAGGGATATTATCTGGGTAAGCCCATGCCGGAAGAAGAGACAGACCAGCTTTTACAGAGTCTTGCCAATCGAAAGGATACATAGCCGATGCTGTTGGGACGCGATGCAGAATTAAGACAACTGAATCAGTATTATATGCGCGAAGGCAGCGATATTGTAGTGCTGTACGGACAGAAGGGCATCGGTAAAACATCCCTTGTGCGGGAATTTACAAAAGATAAAAACTTTTTTTATTACAGAGCAGTTTCCTGCTGTGAAAGGGAACAGATTGCACTGCTTTATTCCCGGATAAACGAAATGTATGCTGCCGGGGAGTCCGTTAATGACTACGAAACTATTTTCTCAAAATTATGCCAAAGAGGAATCGGTAAGAAAGTGATCATCATAGATGAATTCCAGAATATGATGAAAACCGGTTCCACATTCTTTCACAGTTTATATCAGTTTCAAACCAATAAACAAAATCCGCCGTTTCTGGCAATTCTTTGTTCTTCCTCAGTTTGCTTTGTGGAAAATAATATGATCAAAAAGATGGGTGAAGCTGCGCATGGACTCAGTGGTCTTATGAAGCTGCGCAAATTGCGCCTTTCTGACTTAAGGAAGCTTTTTCCTGCCTATGATGGTACGCAGATTCTGACCCTGTATGCAGTATTGGACGGTATCCCCGGCTTATGGAAGCATATGGATGCCAAGCTGTCAGCAAAAGAAAATCTGCTTATGCATGTTCTGGATCCGGATGGTTTTATTGTGGAAGAAGCCTGCAGGGATTTAAAAGAGGAACTGCGGGAGACGTCAGTTTACAACACCATCCTTTCAGCCCTGGCACAGGGAATCAATACCTTAAATGAATGATATCTGCATACGGGATTTTCCAGGGCCAAGATCAGCGTTTACTTAAAGAGTCTGATGGAACTGGAACTCGTGGAAAAGGTATTTTCCTATGACACAAAAGGGCATGCAAATACAAGGAAGGGAATGTACCGGATAAAGAATCATGCGGCATGCTTTTATTATCGCTTTCTGTATCCGCACAGAAGTGACGCAGAGATGCTTCCCCGGGAAGTTTATTATGAAAAATATGTGGAAAAGGAGCTGAAATCCTTTGTTGATGAGTATTTTAAGGAAATTTGCAGGGAATACATGGAAGAAGAAAACAAAAAAGGGAAGCTGCCGGTTGCCTGTGGCAGAATAGGGGAATGGGTCGGTAAAAAAGGTAGTCTCGATATTGTTGCCGGGGATGAAAACGGCAATATGCTGATCGGAACCTGTATCTATAAAAAGCCGTTTGTAACTCATGAAGATTATGAAAGACTGCTTGATGTGGCTTTGCAGGCAAAGGTGGATTACCGGTATATTTATATGTTTGGAATCGGCAGATTTGATGAAAAGCTGATACTGGAATCCAAAGTCAGAAAGAATATCAGACTGATTCCGTTAGGCGAAATGCTGCCGTTTGAATAGGAGAATGGAATTTGGGAAAAGCATTGATAATAACGGAGAAACCATCCGTTGCACAGGAATTTGCAAGGATTCTTAAGGTATCCGGCAGACAGAACGGATATCTGGAGAATGATTCTTACGTCATTACCTGGTGCGTGGGACATCTGGTCGAAATGGTCTATCCGGAAGAATATGACAGTAAATATAAAAAATGGCGTCTGGAGGATCTTCCTTTTCTGCCAAGGGAATATAAATACGGTGTGATAAAAAGCGTCAGCGGACAATATGATGTGGTACATAAAATGCTGCAGCGGGAAGATATAGATACCGTATACTGGGCAGGAGATGCCGGGAAGGAAGGACAGACCATCGAGGAAAACATCCGCAATTACGGTGGCGTCAGAGAAGGAATGAAAGAGCTTCGTGTCTGGATCGATTCACAGACGGAAGAAGAAATCCTTCGGGGCATAAGGGAAGCCCGTCCCATGTCCGATTATGCCAATCTCGGAAAGTCCGGCATTATGAGAACCATTGAAGATTATGCAATGGGGATTAATTTTTCCAGGGCGATGTCCGTAAAATACGGAAATCTTTTAAATGATGCCGCAGGCACCAAAAGCTATACGGCCATTGCGGTGGGAAGAGTCATGACCTGTGTTCTTGGCATGGTCGTGATTCGTGAAAGAGAGATCAGAAATTTTGAAGAAACACCGTTTTACCGCATTATCGGTAAATTTACGGACGGAGAACTGGAAGCAGAGTGGAAAGCCACGGAGGAATCTGCATATTTTGCCTCCCCGCTTCTTTACAAAGAGAACGGGTTTTCCAAACGGGAGGATGCGGAAGCACTGATTGAGAGCCTTTCCGGGAAAGAAGCCAGAGTATCGGCATTGGAAAAGGGAATCAGTAAAAAAAGAGCCCCTCTTTTGTTTAACCTGGCAGAGCTGCAGGCGGAATGTGCGAAAAGATTTAAAATCAGCCCGGATGAAACACTGCAGATTGCACAGGAGTTGTACGAGAAAAAACTGACAACCTATCCGAGAACGGATGCAAGGGTTCTTTCCGGTGCCGTAGCCAAGGAAATCAGTAAAAATTTAAGAGGTCTTGCAGGGTATGAGCCTGTAAAAGAATATGTGGATACCATCTTAAATCAGGGTGTTTACCGGGGAATTGGTAAATCAGCTTATACAGATGATTCAAAGATTACGGACCATTATGCCATTATTCCTACAGGGCAACTTACGGAATTAAAGTCCCTGCAGGGACTTAACAGACAGGTGTTTGATCTGATCGTCCGAAGATTTTTAAGTATTTTTTATCCGCCGGCCGAATATCAGACAGTCAAATTCAGGGCAAAAATTGAAAAGGAGTCTTTTTTTGCAGGCGGCAAAGTATTAAAATCTCCGGGATACCTCATTGTAATGGGGAAT
>JBJFCA010000226.1:0-8903 GCA_051888725.1 Lachnospiraceae bacterium | reverse complement strand
ATAAATCTTTTTGACTGCTTTTATTTCTTCGTCCGTCATATTCAGTTCATCAATCACAATGTCCCCGTTCTTAATACGCGGTGAAATCGTATCGGTGATTGTCTTGGGCTGTTCGTAGATCTCCTTGAGCATAAAATGCTCATATCCACCCTTTTCAGCCGCATTGGCATCCCAGTCAATGGTAACAGGCTCCTTTGTGATCTCTTCTTCATCCACGGTATAAAAATGCAGTTCACCGGCTGTCAGCTTAACCACT
Source organism: Lachnospiraceae bacterium (assembly GCA_051888725.1). GTDB lineage: Bacteria > Bacillota > Clostridia > Lachnospirales > Lachnospiraceae > Acetatifactor. Next base: position 8,647 of record JBJFCA010000226.1, on the reverse strand, counting down.
TCCTGATTCTCCACATAATACACCTTGCGGGTATACTTTAAGATGGCGGGAACATCGGATGCGATAAAGCAGCCGTCCTCACTCTTACCGACGATCAGAGGACTGTCTTTCCGTACGGCATAGATTTCATCCGGAAAATCCGCAAACATGATTCCCAGTGCATAAGAGCCTTCTACCCTGTGCAGCACCTTGGTAATGGCTTCCAGCGGATTTCCTTTATAATAGTAGTCCAGAAGGTGTGCCAGTACTTCCGTATCCGTTTCCGATCTGAACTCATATCCCTTGCCAAGCAGCTTCTTGCGAAGAGGAATGTAATTCTCAATAATACCGTTGTGAACCACTGCTATGGTACGGTTCTTATTGTAATGGGGATGTGCATTTTCGTCACTGGGAGCACCGTGCGTTGCCCATCTGGTATGGCCGATACCTGCAAAACCCGGCATACTCTCACCGCCATGGGTAAGATTTTCCAGCACCTTCAGGCGTCCTGCCGCCTTCTGCACATTTATCTTCTCACCGTCAAACACCGCCAGACCTGCGGAATCATAGCCTCTGTACTCCAGCTTGGAGAGGCCGTCCAGTATAATGGGCGCTGCCGGTTTTTTTCCAATATATCCTACAATACCACACATAATTTTCTACCCGATCCTTTCTGTCATTTCCTTTATTATATGCGCTAATAAGTAACCTGATTTTCAAAATTTTACCACACACCCGTGAAACTGTAAAGCATTACTGCCAGTAGTTGGGACTCATGGTACATTTTTGAATGAAATTTCCAGGCAATAACCGGAAGTGCTTCCCCAACAGGTATCCGGCATATTTGCAGACACATTGTATGAAGAAATACGGAATCAGGAAAGCCCTGCCGCTTGTAAACAGATATCCAACCGTTTCCTTTACCATTTTTCCGCCTTCCTTTTCCGAAGGAACACCTTTGAATACATCAGGATTTTCTGCCTGGGAAACTCCCAGATCGAAATTTCTCATAAACTGCTGTCGGCAGGTATAGTTATGGGAATGCAGTACCTTCGCATCTGCAGCATATGCCACTTTAAAGCCGGCTTTTACCGCATGGGCGGCAAAGATCATATCTTCATTAAATATGGCTTTTACGGGGAAGCCATCCAGTTTTTCATAGATTTCCCTTCTGTATGCGGCACAGACATCCGAGCAGAAAAACGTTTTGATTCCCATTTGGGGAAGATCCTCTATGCCTTTGATACATGCACTGTCGGGATAATTAAACTTTCTGGTAAACCGTTCAATGGCCCTGCAGTTTTTCCGTGGCAGCTGTCTGGCATAAGCTACCGCCACGTCCCCCGTCAGCGGTGCAATCAGCTTCTCAATGAGACGCCTGTCTGCAGGCAGTGCATCCTGCGTCATCATTACAAAAATTTCCGCATCGGATTTTTCCACAGCCAGACGTCTTGTCATGCCATGGTCAAATTCTTCTTTTTTTACCTCGTAAATCCTGATCTTTTTGTCTGACTGCTTCAGAAACGAAAGCTGCCGATCCGAATCGAACGCTTCCCCGTCCACTGTATGTACCAGAATGATCTGATGAATCTTTACCGTCTGTGCGTACAGTCTGTTCAGTAATGAAAAAAATTCATCTCCCGGTTTATAAATGGGTATGATTACATCAACTTCCATATGAATAACCTGCCTTTCCATGACCTGCAAAATTCCCCTTTTTGAATTTGTGATACTGAGAATGAATTTTGCCATTCAGTCAAAACACGCTTCCGCTTCGTAAAAAGCGTAACGGTACTAAATTCGCAATTGCTTGCTCATTAAGTGCCGACGCTTTTTAAGAGTTCTGACTGAATGGCAAAATTCATTCAGAAACACTTTTCATAAATGGGCACACTTAAAAAGAGGAGCCTGGGATCCTTCCCAAGCTCCTTTGCTTTAGTCGATGTTTGTATATTGGGATACAAAATCATGAACAATCTTGGAATATTCCTGCACTTCCTTGGAGGGTTCATAGTTTGTGTCGTTAAAGAGGAATTCATGCAGCCAGGTAACATTTTCCTTTAAGTTAATGGGATAAACGCAGCTGCCCTTGGATCCCAGTATGGATGAGCCTCTCATGGAAGCCTCCGGGAAACCTCCTTCGTCCACAATATTATATTTGCTAACCTCCCCTAACAGGGAAACGATTTCATCCATGCTCAGTGAGGTATAAACATTGTTGGAAACATCATTTGCCACCTTGGTAAGTGTTACCACATCCATGGTCTTGACTTTGTCCACAATTGCCTGAATCACTTCACGCTGGGAAGCCGCTCTTGCGAAGTCGTTACCGGTTTTATAACGGACACGGCAGTATGCGGTTGCCTGCAGCCCGTTTAAAAGCTGGTAGCCGGTCTGGGTAACCGGTGTATAACTGATTCCCATATCCTTTGCCATACACTCCTGATAGCTGTTGATATGCCTTAACTCTTCTTCATCCACATCCAGGCTGATACCGCCGATATCATCAATAACCTGGGTCAGACCGTCAAAACCTATGGTTACGAAATCCTTAATATCCAGATCCAGGTTCATGTTTAACATCTTCATGGCCTGTTCCGCGCCGCCGTAGCTGTATGCGGAATTACATTTTCCATATTTGTCGTTGCTTAAGTTTAAGTAGGTGTCACGGTACACACTCACAAGCTTCACATCATGGGTCTGCAGATTAATGGATGCAATAATGATACAGTCGCTTAAGGTACCCTTGGTCAGTGCACCCTTTCGGGAATCCACACCAAACAACGCAATATTCCGATATTCCTTCAGGTTTTCATTTTCCTGCACCTGCTCATTGATCTGCAGGTCGTCTTCCTTAATGGAAACATTGAAAAGAGGGCCACCCTTCTCTCCTTCCGGGGTCTCTCCGTTGGGACTTTCCAAAAACCAGAACAATGCCAGCACTCCAAGCAATATGGCTACGATTAACAGTTCCGCCACCAAAAGTGCAATTTTTCTCTTTTTTCTTGCGTTCTTTTTTGCGGCAGACTTTCCGGACGGTCTTCCCTGAGATCTCCCCGTTGCATATTCTGTCTGTTTTCTTGTGTCTCTTGCCATGTTACAATCTCCTTTTCCCATTTTTAATAGGCATTTTTATTGATAAATCCTGTAAAAAACGTCATGAAAATAATCTTGATGTCAAGCCACAGGGTCCAATTTTCAATATAATACAGATCGTATTCGATTCTTTTCCGGATGGAAGTATCCCCCCTGTATCCGTGTACCTGTGCCCATCCGGTCAGTCCCGGACGAACCTGATGCTTTACCATATAGCGGGGAATTTCTTCCTTGAATTTCTCCACAAACAAAGGGCGTTCCGGCCTTGGTCCCACCAGACTCATATCCCCTTTTAATATATTAAACAGCTGCGGAAGCTCATCGATGCTTGTGCGCCGTAATATCTTTCCCACTTTGGTCACCCTCGGGTCATTCTTCACTGTCCACGCCTTCTGCTCCTCGGATGGCTGCTGCAGTTCCATGCTGCGGAACTTATACATGTAAAACGTTTTATTGTGCAGTCCCACTCTCTCCTGTTTAAAAATAACAGGACCCTTACTGCTTGCCTTAACGGCAATAGCCGCAATGAGCATAATCGGAGATGTGAGAATAATGCCCACCAGTGAACCTGCAATATCCATCATTCTTTTTACGAACATGTTGCCGGTATTGGTCAGCGGTACATAACGGATATTGATGACAGGCAGTCCCATCAGATCTTCGGTATACGGTTTCGTGGGAATCAGACTGTTATAATCCGGTATGAATTTGGTATGCACACCGAATTTTTCACAGGTATTCACGATTTCCTCCAGTCTGTTGTAATCCTTAAGGGAAAGCGTAATGGCGATCTCATCCAGCTCATTGGCCGGCAGAAGCTCCAGAATATTGTCGATCCTGCCGATCACCTTGATTCCTCTGTAAAAAGTGCCTGCCGGCACAAAATCATCCAGGATGCCGCATACCACATAGCCCCATTCCGGATTACCGAGAATTCTGTCAATGTACTCCTCCGCTGAGCGGGAGTAGCCCACTAATAAAATGTGTTTCAGATTATATCCCTTTTTCCGGAAAGACCGGAGTGTCTTTCTTACAAGCACTCTGGACAAAGAAGTGAGGGAAATATTCAACAAATAAAAGATGAGGATCATCTTACGGGAATAATCTGTCTGTTTCACCACATACAAAACGACAATAAATGCTACCAGACCTATGGTATTGGCTGAAATCAGATTGTAAATCTCCCTGCCAAGCCTCGAGGTCCGCTGGGGTTCATATACATGGCTCAGATGATAGAGCAGAATATATGCCGGTACAATAAAAATGAGTGCCCGCATGTAATGCTCCATGGATAGCACTCCCGCTTCCGGTCCGAAATGGTTGAATACTTTAAAGTGCAGTACCCATGCCAACGCATATGAAATTATCACAATCAGGGCGTCCATAACAAGATGTAACCTGTTAAAAACCTTCTGGTTATCTTTTATCATATTTCTCACATGCCTTTCATACAAGGCTCGGCAGGTCTGCCACCGGTAACTGGATTCAGATTATATTTCCTTTGTATCATTTTTGTATCATTCTTTTTTTGTCTTACGCATTAATTTTGCAGTCGTCGAAACAGATTCTCCCAGAGTTCAAACTGAATCTTTACATAGTTTTTCAGATTTTTCCCGGAAACATGCATTTTTCCTGCATATCCGCACTTGCCCGGAGAACGGAAAAGACCCGTGAGACATCCCCGGATGTATATCTTTCCATAACCTTTATGAACAAAAAATAAGAATTTTGTAACAAATCCCACCATCAGAAAAGGCAGATTCAGAAGAATCTGCAAAAGCGGCATGTTTTTCCTGATAATTGCCACGCTGTTGGCAGAAGACAGCCTCACCTTAAACTCGTTATAGCGGGAACCGCTTGCCGCACTGCCCGCATGGAGGACCTTGGCCGCAGGCTCATAGAGATTGCGGTAGCCGAAAATCTTAGCACGCCACCCGATATCCACATCCTCCAGATACGCAAAGTGGCCTTCATCAAACAACCCGATTTCGTCAAAGACAGATTTCCGGTAAATAGCCGCACCTGCGCAGGCAGAAAAAATTTCAGTCCTCTTCCGGTAACCGGCTGCCGGCTTGTCCTTTCCTCTGGCAAATGCCCAGCCCAGGGCACAGTAAAGATCGCCCCCATTATCCATAATGGTTTCGTCCTGCATGGAAAGCATTGCCGCACTGACGGAAAAAACAGACGGATCCCTGTCGAGTGCCTGCTCCAGTGCTTTTGTAAAGCCCCTTTTTACACAGGTATCATTATTCAAAAGCAGCACATAGGGTGTATCCGCATGACGAATCCCCACATTGACCGCATGATCAAAGCCGGTATTCTTTTTCAGGGCAAATAATCTGACTTCGGGATATTCCTCTTTTATCCACGACACGCTGCCGTCCGTGGAGCCGTTATCCACCACAATGACCTTTGCGGGATGTTCCTTTAAATCCTCGGAAAGGGAAAAAAGGCAGTTTTTCAGATAGGCAATTCCGTTATAGTTTGGTATGACGATCGTAGTCTTCATAACCCGCTCCCTTCCGGCAGAAAGAGAAGTCTGTACCCCTGCTCCCGCAGTTTCCGGCAGATACTCTCACTGATCCTTTTATATTCGTCCTCGGTAAAATTTTCCCGGCTTAACAGGGTACCGTCTTCTTTCAGTACAAAGCCATGAATCAGAACACCGTTATTGTCATTTCCGGCAAGTTCCTTCAGCGTTTCCTTTACAAGTTCTGTCAGTTCCTTTCGGACTCTCATGGTCCTGACATCCAGCGTATAGGCATCCTGAACCATGGCGGCTCTGTTACACTCCCCGCTGTATCCCCGTTTTAATCCTTCGTACGGACAATGTCCGTCCGCATCATAAATACCGCCTGTTATTTTATTGTTTTTTCCGTAAACTGCCGTTCCCACTGCTCCTGCATCCGGACGTACGGTAAAGATATCCGGGAAATAGTGAATCTCATAAAAGCCCAGATGCCTGCTGTGGAAAACGCCCATGGCAATTCCCTGCTCCCGCAGAAAATCCCTGACGGCATTCCTGCCGGCCTCATAGGCATACTGCTTGCTTTGCGGATTGTCTGCCGTGGAGGCACTATGGCATCTCCAGTGATAGAGTACCCTTGGAATATGGCAGATCTCCTTTGCAGGATCGATCTCTCCCGGAATGGCGGGTACAAACACCTTTTTTTCTCTGTCAGCATAAATAGCGGCAACTGCACGCAGGATCAGATCATAATCCTGTGCGCCGTCATATTCCGGTCGAAACTTTAACTTTTTCATGAGCAGCGTTTCCATCACAGTTAAATGACAGATGTAATTATTTGATAAAATTAAATCAAGATTAAATTCCGGTTTTTTGTTGCAGGAAGTATACGCCGTTTCCTCTTCATTGCATTTATCCTCATCAGAATAAAGCAGTCTGACATAAATACCTTTTTTCTTAGCTTCTGAAATGGCTTTTATGTTTTCATAGAGAGCATCCGGTGTAAGAATATCGTCATGATCCAAAAGACCCGTATACATTCCCCGCGCGTGCGCCAGTGCCTCATTGGTATTGGCAGAAATTCCGGCATTTTTTTGCAGTCTGATATAACGGATACGTTCATCCTGATAGGTACTCACAATTTCTTTTATGTGGGCGTCTGTTCCGGCATCTGCAAGGATCAGTTCGAAATTCCCGTAGGTCTGTGCCAGCACGGACTCTATCATTCGCTTCAGGTAGGCTTCCGGGGTGTTGTAAACAGGAACAAGGATGCTGAAAAGAATATCCGGTAACTCTGCGCTCCGTTCTTTTTGCTCTGCAAGCTGCTCTTCACTCAAAGGTTCATAAGTATATTCTTCTTTTTTCCGTAAACGTTCTAAGGCTGCGAGATAAGTATCCCGCAGCCCGTTTCTTTTCAGGTAATATAAAGTTTTCTTCAAATTACTTTTTGAAAGTTTGGACATCATTATAAAACCGCTTTTACATCTTCCGTTAACTTTTCTACCCTGGCAGCTGCATCTTCAATACTGCTTCCCTTTACGCCCATGTAGAACTTGATCTTGGGTTCCGTTCCGGAAGGACGTGCGCAGCACCAGCAGTTATCAGGCAATTCAAAATACAGTACATTGGATTCGGGAAGACCTGTGGGTGTTACCTCGCCTGTCTCCATATCGCGAATGATATTTTCTTTGTAATCACGGAAGCGGAGTACCTTCAGATCTCCAAATGCCTTGGGCGGATTCTTACGAAGCTTATCCATGATCTCTGCGATCTGCTTTGCACCGTCTACACCCTTTAAGGTGATCGTGTACTGGGTTTCTTTATAGTAGCCGTACTTCTCGTACATCTCTACCATCATATCCCACAGCGTCTTTCCCTGCTTCTTACAGTAAGCTGCTACTTCGCAGAGGCACATAACTGCTACACAGGCATCCTTATCTCTGGAATGGGTTCCTGCAAGACATCCGTAGCTTTCCTCCAGACCGAACACATAGTTATAAGAATGGTCTCTTTCAAACCATTTGATCTGCTCTCCGATGAACTTAAAGCCGGTCAGTACCTCGATCAGTTTGACACCATAGGCATCCGTAATGGGCTTTGTCATATTAGTGGTTACAATCGTTGTTACCAGTGCAGGATTTTCAGGCATCGTGTGGGTAGCTGTTCTTTCTCTTAAAATATATTCGGCAATCAGCATACCTGACATATTACCTGTGAAAGACACATATTCACCGGTCTTCGTATCTTTCGCATACACACCCAGACGGTCAGCATCGGGATCGGTTGCCAATACAATATCGGCATCCTTTTCCTTGGCCAGGCGAAGGGCATAAGTAAATGCCTTGGGGTCTTCCGGATTGGGATAATCCAGTGTGGTAAAGTTGGGATCCGGGTTCTCCTGTTCAGGAACCACATAAACATGTTTAAAGCCCAGTTCGGAAAGTACTCTTCTCACCGGAATGTTACCGGTTCCGCAAAGCGGTGTATAAACAATCTTAATGTCCTCAGCCACCTCGGCAATGACATCCGGATGAATAATCTGCTTCTTTAATTCTGTCATATAGGCATCATCAATTTCAGAGCCGATTACCTGATAAAGCCCCTTATTCACTGCTTCATCCTTATCCATGGTCTTAACGGTGTTGTAATCCGTAATCTTGTTCACTTCTGCGATAATTTCTTTATCAAGAGGTGCCGTAATCTGTGCGCCGTCTTCCCAATATACCTTATAACCATTGTATTCAGGCGGATTGTGGCTTGCAGTAACTACGATACCGGCGATGCAGTGCAGCGTGCGTACCGCAAAAGAAAGCTCCGGTGTGGGACGAAGAGAATCAAATACATAGGCTTTAATACCGTTTGCTGCAAGACAAAGGGCAGCCGTATCTGCAAACTCGGGAGACATTCTGCGGGAATCGTAGGCAATGGCAACCCCCTTGTCTTCTCCGCCCTTCTGTAAAATGTAATTGGCAAGTCCCTGTGATGCCTTACGAACGGTATAGACATTCATACGGTTGGTACCTGCACCGATCACACCACGCAGGCCGCCGGTACCGAACTCCAGATCCTTATAAAAACGATCCTCAATCTCGGATTCGTTATTAC
>JBJFCA010000225.1:0-8931 GCA_051888725.1 Lachnospiraceae bacterium | reverse complement strand
ATACCCAAACTCTTCTTTTTGCTCCCCAAACCCCTGTACATGAATGGGGATTTGTGAGCAGTTTGTAACTGCATGCAGCTTTTTTGCAAATCTGTTTTTATTTTCTTCTATCATACATTTGGAAAATTCCACAATTTCATGGCTGCTTCTGTAATTGCCGGTCAGATAATAGACCTTCGCACCCGGATAATCCTGTGTAAATTTTCGAAGAATATCCGGCGAAGCCCCACGGAAGCCATAAATCGACTGATCATCATCTCCCACAACTAAGAGATTCTGAAACGGCTTTGCCAGCATTTTCAATAGTTCGTACTGAACCGGGTTGGTATCCTGAAATTCATCCACCATAATGAACGGAAATCTTTTTTGCCATTTTTCAAGTACATCCTGTTTTTGCTGAAACAAATGAAATGTCATAAGAAGCATATCATCAAAATCAATTTTTCCGCTTAACCTTGTACGTATTCGATATGCCTCAAAAATATGCAAAAAGGTCTCTGCCGTTACGTATGACGGCAGTTTCAGTCTATCGACGGGCATGCCGTTCTTTTTGGCACTGATCAAAGCAAGCATATCTTCTGCATTTTCCATAGATATATGATACTGGTTTAAAATGGGGAACAGATATAATTTCTTCTCAGATAAAGATAACAGACAGTTTGATTGTAACGAGCATTCCTGTTTCAGAATAGAAAAAAAGAGTGCGTGAAAGGTGGCGAAAGTAACTGTATGACTGTTTTGGGGATTTTCTTTTAAGAATCGTTTCTGCATGGACGATGCAGCTTCTTTGGTATAGGTGATAATCAGAATTTGTGATGGTGGAACTTTATGAACCTGAATAAGATAATGGATTCTGGCAGTAATGGTCAATGTTTTGCCGCTTCCCGGTCCGGCAATTACAAGTGCCGGACCGGCAAAGTGACTTAATGCGGAAAGTTGTTCCTCACTATATTTAAAATCATGCATTTTCAAGCATTTCTATTCCTTTACGGATTCTTTTTAATGACTCATCCTTACCCAGTATTTCCATGATTTCGGTAGCACCTGCAGGTGTCATCTGTTTACCGGATACAGCCGTACGGACAGGCCACATCACATAACCGTTTTTCCAGCCTTCCTTTTCCACATAGGCAAGAAGTGTCTGATACAGAGCATCATTGGAATAGTCATCCTGTGCCTCCAAAACAGGCAGTATGTCCTTTAACACTTTTAAGGAAGAAGCTGTATCTGTCTTCATCTTTTTATGGGTGTACATTGCGACATCATAATCCGGCAGCTCTCTGAAGAAATCCACCTGTTCCGCAATATCGGGAAATACTTCAATACGCGTCTTGACCATTGCCGCAATTTTCTTTAAGTCAAAGCCTGCCCCCAGTTCCTGTAACAGATATGGTTCAGCCATTTCATAAAACTTATCAAAATCCATGGCTTTCAGATATTCGCCATTCATCCATTTCAGCTTCACAATATCAAATACGGAAGGAGATTTATTAATTCGGTGATAATCAAATTCCTTAATCAATTCCTGCAGGGAGAAAATCTCTCTGTTGTCCTCCGGACACCATCCTAAAAGTGCAATATAATTGACCACTGCCTCCGGTAAAAAGCCCTGTTCCATCAAATCTTCAAATGACGAATGTCCGCTTCTCTTGGACAGTTTTTTATGGTTTTCATCCGTAATCAGGGGTAAATGAACGTAAACCGGCACTTCCCAGCCAAATGCCTCATAAAGTCGTACATATTTCGGGGAAGACGAAAGATATTCATTGCCTCTGACCACATGGGTAATATTCATGGTATGATCGTCCACTACATTGGCAAAATTGTAAGTAGGATAACCATCGGATTTTATAAGGATCATATCATCCAGTTCACTGTTATTAACCGTAATATCCCCGTAAAGTTCATCATGGAATGTGGTAGTTCCTTCCGTGGGATTGTTCTGCCTTATAACATACGGTTTTCCCTCTTTCAGGTTCTGTTCGATTTCCTCTTTGGAAAGGGACAGGCAGTGTTTATCATAAATCATGATCTCCTTCCCTTCCACGATCTCCGTCTTTAATGTTGCCAGACGTTTTTTATCGCAGAAGCAGTAATAAGCTTCTCCCTTCTCGATCAGTTCCTTGGCATATTTCATATAGATTCCGGTCTTCATACGTTCACTCTGCACATATGGACCATATCCGCCATCCTTATCGGGACCTTCATCATGGGTGATCCCGGCTTTCTCCAGTGTACGATAAATAATCTCGGTAGCACCTTCCACAAAACGTTCCTGATCTGTATCTTCTATACGGAGCATAAACTCTCCGTCGGCATGTTTCGCAATTAAAAATTCATATAATGCAGAACGCAGATTTCCCACATGCATTTTACCCGTGGGACTGGGTGCATACCTTGTTCTGATCTTTGTCATTTTTTCTCTCCCTTTCTGTCACTTACTGCAGTTTTTACCATTCGTACCTTATCCGGCACACTGATACCATTGTAAGATTTTTTAGGCAAAAGTGCAAGCCCCTTCCCCATGTTTTCCTACTGTGGCGGAATTTTATGATCGGCCTGTGCCTTAAACCTGGCAAGTTCCCTGCTTGCCTGCGGAATGGCAGCATTGGTTCCGGCACCTGCCACACAGCCTCCGGGACATGCCATACCTTCGATCAGACATCCGTTCATCTTACCTGCTTTGGCCAGAAGCAGCATTTTTTTACACTCAGCCAGACTCTCCGCATGTTCAATGTGCACTGCGGTACCCGGGTAATATTCCTTGATGCAGTCTTCGATTGCACTTGCCACTCCCCCGGCTACACCATATCCTCTGCCCGCTGCAGTTGCATCATGCATTTCGTCCATTGCCTTTATCTCATCAATCAGAATTCCCTTAGCTTCAAACATACCTGTCAGTTCCTCGAAGGTAATTACAAAATCCACATCGGAACGTACGGTCGTTCTGGATGCTTCCAGTTTCTTGGAAGCACATGGTCCGATAAATACCACACCGGCATCCGGATGATGCTCTTTAATGTATCGTGCAGTTGCAACCATGGGCGTCAGTTCATTACTGATTTTATCAATCGTTTCCGGGAAAAGATACTTGGCCATCATTGCCCAGGAAGGACAGCAGGATGTCAGGGCAAATGCCTGCTTGCCGGTCGCCACCTCTCGCACATAATGTTCGGCTTCGGCAACACATCCCATATCGGCACCGATAGCGGTCTCATAGACTTCCGCAAAACCTAATTCCTTTAGGGCAGTTTTAAACATTTCCGGTGTCACTTTGGGTCCGAATTGTCCTGTAAAGGAAGGAGCTACCTGTGCAATAATGGTTCTGCCCGACTGCAGTGCCCGTATCAGCTGAAAAATCTGTGACTTATCGGCAATTGCTCCAAAAGGACAGCTTACCATACACTGCCCACAGGATACACACAAATTGCTGTTAATGACTGCTCTGCCGTGTTTATCACTCTGAATGGCATTGATACCACAGGCCTTCATACACGGTCTTTCCCTGTGTGAAATGGCATCATATGGACACACTGCTTTGCATTTTCCGCATTTAATACATTTGGCCTGATCAATATAAGACTTTCCGTTTACCATCGTCATGGCACCTACCGGACATACCTCTCTGCAGGGATGGGCAAGACAACCCATACAGGTATTTGTCACCTCATAACAATTTTCGGGACAGGCATTGCAGGCAGAAGGAATCACCTGCATAAGAGGCGGTTCATAATATTTTTCATCAATATTACTCTCTTCAATCCCTTCCGTTAAATGACCGGGACGATCACGGTTCTCCGGTCTTAACGACATTCCCATTGCCAGCCTGATCTGCTCCCTGATGATAGCCCGGTCGCGATACACACTGTCCAGATAATCTGTTTTATCATAATCAACTATTTTGTAAGGTAATGCTTCACAATCATCCTTCAAATTGGTGGATGTATAGGCAAGATTAGCGACCTCTTTGAATACTCTTCTACGGCGCTTTCTTACCTGTGTATCTATACCTCTCATGTCACTCATATCTAAACCATACCTTTCATACGTTAAATGTTAAAAATATCACAGAATAAGTAAAACATAAACGCTCTCGGAAATCAAGTATTTCCACGACACAATCATTCCAGAAAAACATATAATAAAACAAAACATTAAAGAGGATATTTATGCAGAAAACAACTTATGGCGAATACCTTGACCGCTATCCGGTTGCAATGGCTTATGTTCCCTGGCAGCAGTTTACTTCTATTTATGAAAATCTGGAGGAAGCTTTTCAGGTGGGAACCATCTTTCCGGAATTAAATAAACCTTTTACCGGAAGGAGGATCACGTGTTGATGAACCTTAAAAATAATATGGAACAGATGCTGCATGATATCAGTGTGCTGCATTTCACACTTGTTGATCTGATGGAATATCTGGATACACATCCGTATGATAAGCAGGCACTTTCCTATTTCAATCATTACAACAGGATTTACAATGAAATGGCGAAAGACTTTTCTGAAAAATATTATCCGCTTCGTGCCAGTCTGTCTACAGACAGTAATGAATGGTCCTGGGGTCTTGCTCCGCTTCCCTGGCAAAGCGGCGATGAGTCTGACCGTATGAGTCAATGTCCATGTAAAGGAGGGAAAAGATAATGTGGAACTATGAAAAAAGACTGCAGTTTCCCGTAAACATCAAAGAACCCAATGCAGAACTGGCAAAAGTCATCATGTCACAATATGGCGGTCCCGATGGAGAAATGGGTGCCAGCATGCGTTATCTTTCCCAGCGCTATGCTACTCCTTATAAAGAAGTAGCCGGATTGTTGACCGATATCGGCACGGAGGAACTGGCACATCTCGAAATGGTGGCATCCATCGTCCACCAGCTAACCCGCAACCTTTCCATGGATGAAATTGAAGCAGGCGGTTTTGCACCTTATTACACAGATCATACCGTGGGTATCTGGCCTCAGGCAGCCGGTGGTGTTCCTTTTAATGCCTGTGAATTTCAAAGCAAAGGCGATGTCATTACCGATCTTTTTGAAGATATGGCTGCAGAGCAAAAACATTTCTAAACACAAACAAGTTTCTTCCTTAATATAATGTAGTATAACATATCACAAAAAAAACTAAAACTTCCAATGAATGATCACCGGGACTTTACCATGCCTGTAGTGAGACTCCCTTTTACCCACTTCTACATAGTCTATCAGTGTATTGACAATATCGAAATTCAATTCTTCAATTTCTGCACACTGCAGGAGAATATCTCGTTTCGATAGTTCCTCTCTTTTCTGATCATCTATGTGCCTTATTTCTTTCTGCAGATCAGAAATCCTTTTTTTACATGCAGCATTATCTTCCTTGAAATCTGCAGATAACTGTCTAAATTCATCCGCAGATATCACTCCCTGTACTCTGTCCTGATATAGAGTTTTTAGAGTTTTATCCAGGTTAAGCAGCTTTGATTCATTTTCCTGCAGTTCTGCTATTAAGGTAGCTCTCTGTTCCTGTAATCGATTATTTAGAACCAACTGCTGCTCAGCGGCATCCATATCTAAGTATTTATTTATCATTTCATGCAGTTCGGCCAGTATGGTTTCCTGAAGCTCATTCTGTCCAATAAAGCCGCCCTGACAGCTATTTGGCATAATTTTTTTCGTATTACAGGCAAGATATCTTCGATGCCCGGATATCATAGAACGCATGGAACCGCTGCAATACATACACCTGGCTTTTCTGGCAAACATTCCATTTTCGCCATTCCATCCGGGCTTTGTCCGCATTTTAATAATATCCTGTACTTTGTCCCACAATTCTCTTTCAATTATAGGCGCATGTGTATTTTCTACCCGGATCCATTTTTCCTTTGGTATGGGTTTATTCTTATGTGTTTTATAAGAAACGCTGCCATATCGTCCCTGTACCAGATTACCAATATACACTTCGTTATTTAATATATCTGAAATCTCAAAATACTGCCATAATTCCCCTGTAGCAGTCCGATTCGCCTTTTTGCGGATTCCCTTCTGGATTTTATAATGTGTAGGATTTGGAATCCCCTGTTCGTTCAAGTAGCGTGCTATTGCCATCTTGCCGGTACCGGAAGCAAACATTTCAAAAATAAGATGCACTATTTTAGCTGCATCAGGATCCGGAATCAGATGCCCTTTATAATCCGGATCCTTTTGATATCCATAAGCCGCAAATGAGCCAATATGATAGCCTTTTTTTCGTCGATCAGTGAGTACCTCTTTGATGTTTTCAGAAAGATCTTCCAAATACCATTCATTGACAAGACCATTTATTTGTCTTGCTTTCTTATTTCCCTTGTTCTCTGTATCTGCATTATCTACAAGGCCGATAAACCTTACACCCCACTGCGGAAACAATTCATGCAGATACTTTTCTACTAATTCCAGCTCCCTGGTGAATCTCGACTGTGACTTGCATAGCACTATTTGGAATTTGCCTTCCCGGGCATCATTAAGCAGTTCATTAAAGGCCGGACGTGATCGGTCAGCGCCGGTATAATCGTCATCTGAATATATTTTATAAATCTTCCAGTTATTAGTCTGGGCATAAGATATCAGCATACTTTTTTGATTTTGAATGCTTAAGCTGTCATCTATCTCATGTGATTTATTCTTATCCTCTTGTGACAACCGACAGTAAATGGCGCACCATACATCTCTATCTCGATACTGCATTTATATCCCTTCCTGTTTTGGTACCGGTATTTGTAACCCGGTATGTATGCTGGTTAGCGGCCAACTTTACAAAAAGCCTTGTAAAGTCTTCCCTGCGCTTCTTTTCCTCGCTGTTTTTAAAAATGTTTTCGCACATACTATTCCCCCCTTTCTACCATGTGGCTCTTACTCCATTCATCCAGCAGTTTATAAATAACTTCCGTGATTTCCTCGCCTGTGTAGGTTTTGGGGAAATACTTTCTAATATCCTTCTCTTTCAAAGAAACCTTAGAATACATTTCCTCTTTTTCCAAAAGAATTTGAATGACCGTATCCGTCAGTTTCCCTGCCTTACTGTATTCTTTGAGTTTTACCGCCTGATCGCCGGATGGTATAACCTTCTGATCCTTCATAATCCCTAAAAGAATTTGCTGCTCTTTTTCCAATAGATAAGATATTTCTACAGCAGTTGTAACCGGAAGTTTCTTATCATCAACTAACTGCAGCAGCTCCGGATCCAAATAAGTCAATCTAATGTACCGCTGAATAGTGTTTCTGCTCTCTCCGGCCTGCTGTGCCAGCTTCTCATCACTCCTGATTCCATCTGATGTGCCAATTCGTTTTAAGGCGTCATATTTCATCCTATATGCCTTTGCACGCTCCGAAGGCAGCAGATCCTCCCGCTGAATATTAGAATCTACCATAACCACCGTAGCTTCATCATCCGTCATATTTTTAATGATAACCGGCATATCAGGTAAGCCCGCCAGTCCGGATGCATGGTGGCGTCTATGGCCTGCTATGATTTCATAGGTTCCTGGATTATCTTTATCTTCCCGGACTATGCCCGGCACAAGTACACCATGCTGCCTGATCGATGCCACTGTTTCTGCCATCTTTTCATCATCAATCACCCGGAACGGATGTGCCTTAAATTCATGCATCTTTTCCAGAGGCAGACGTACTATACCATTCTCTACTGCACGGTGCGGCTCTGTAACACCAAGCAGATCATCGATAGATGTCAGTTTAATTTTGGATGCACTATTATTCATACTGCAGCACCTCCCGGATCAGGTTTTCATATGCCTCTGCCGCTTTTCCGGCTGCATCATGACTAAATATACTAATACCTTCCGCTGCAGTCTCGGCCATCCTGGTAGACTGAGGAATATAATTAAAAATCCTGATCACATCACCATAACTTTCTTTAAGCATATCTACCGTATCCTTATGGTACTTTGTCCTTACATCCACCATATTGGGTATAATCCCCATGATCTGCAGATTAGGATTAATATTCTGCCTTACCTTACCAATCGTCCGTATAAGCTGCTGTAAGCCCCTTGTAGACGGTTTTTCCGCTTTAATCGGAATAATCACACTGTCAGAGGCTGCAAGTACGTTTACGGTTAATATTCCAAGCGACGGCAGGCAATCAATTAGTATATAGTCGTATAAAGGGCGAAGCTTCTGTAGATAATTTTTTAAGATCATTTCCCGGCACATAATATTTACAAGTGTGACTTCCAGTCCGGACAACTCAATATTACCCGGAATCACATCTACACCCTCCTGATGTTTCAGTACACCTTTTCCTGCGTGTATATCCATATCATTGATGCTATCTACCAAGATAGACGCTATCGTTACATCCATACTGTCTGGTTCATCAAACCCCATACAATCCGTTAGGCTTCCCTGTGGATCAAAATCAATTAACAAAACCTTCTTGCCGGCTTTTGCCAGACCGATTCCTAAGTTTATAGTCACGGTCGTTTTACCGACACCGCCTTTTTGATTTACCACTGCAATAACCTTTGCCATGAAATAACCTCCATTCCAAAATATGTAAAAACTAAAATTAAAATTACTCTGAAAACCCACTCTGCCACTCCACCGGTCTTAATATGTGCCAGGCAAATCCGTTTTGTAGAAAACGGCATAAATAGCGGTACTCCACCGGCAAGCATATCAAATATCAAATGACTTAATATCCCTAATCCAATGCCGGCTGCCGTGTAGGTTCCTGCATCAGCGTAACCGATTATATGCCCTGCCAGACAGATCATGAAAGGAATTACGATTACCGGTACCAGCGAATGAGTGATACCTCTATGCCCAATTAAACTTCTTATATAATTTCTTTGTTTTCTTGGAAGGACAGCTGAAAATGCTCTTATTATCATCTGCCCTATGCTTACAAAAACGCTTAATAATACCCATTTTCTGCTTATGCTGCTGTGGCTG
>JBJFCA010000224.1:0-8967 GCA_051888725.1 Lachnospiraceae bacterium | reverse complement strand
GATCAGGACAGGATTGTTTTTGGTCTTACGGGAGAGAATCCTGATAATGTTGCGGATCTCACTGTCTCTGCCGATGACGGGATCCAGCTTCTGGGATCTTGCCTTTTCCACCAGATCCTGACCGTATTTATTTAAGGTATCGTAGGTTGCCTCCGGATTGTCACTGACCACTCTCTGGTTGCCCCTGACTGTGGAAAGTGCCTGTAAAAAACGTTCTCTCGTGATGCCGTATTCCGAAAAAATGGCTTTCATCTCTTTGTTGGGATAACGGATCATGGACAAAAACAGGTGCTCTACGGAGACATACTCATCTCCTAAGCTCTTTGCCTCATCCTCCGCACAAACCAGTACCTTATTTAAATCAGCGCCCACACGCAGCTCACCGCCCTGCACTTTGGGACGTTTCTCTAAAGCCTGCTCCACCCTTTTCTGAAAATGCGGTACATTGATTTCCATTTTCTCTATTAATTTATAAATCAGACTGTCCTCAAGCGTAAGAAGGCTGTAAAGCAGATGCTCCTGCTCTATCTCCTGATGTCCGTATTCATATGCCAGTTTCTGGCAGCCTTCCACAGCTTCCATGGACTTCTGTGTAAATTTCTGAATGTTCATAATGTATCCTCCTCTCCTGAATCACACTTGTTATATTTATACTATAACACGTATCTCATAGAAAACAATATCTATTTTATAAATAAAATCTAAAAATTTCATATATATTAATATAGAATAACGCAGAAAGAAAACGCTATGGAAAAACTGATTGTTTGTCTGAATCACATCAATGCCTTTTTATGGAACGGGCCTTTGCTGTTTCTTTTATCCTTTGCCCACCTTTTCTTTACCCGGCAGTTTTTCCCGCAGAAATTTCTGTGGCAGGCCATAAAGCTTTCCATGTGTCCCGGAAAATCATCCGCAAAGGAATCGCACGGTCTTAGCAGCTTTGCAACGCTTGCCACTACTCTGGCCGCCACCCTTGGAACAGGCAATATCGTCGGTGTATCCACTGCCATCGCCCTGGGAGGACCCGGTGCCTTATTCTGGTGCTTTCTGACCGGTCTCTTCGGTATGGCTACCGCCTATTGTGAGTGCTATTTAAGCTGTCTGTACCGGACGGCAACGGAAAAAGGAGAAGCCTGTGGCGGTCCCATGTATGTCATGAAGCAGGGCCTGCATGCCGGAAGAATGGGTAAATTTTATGCTTTCTGTGTTATCCTTGCGGCAGTGGGCGTAGGCTGCACCACACAGTCTTCCGCCATGGCGGATGCAGCGTTTTGTGCCTTTCATCTTTCTCCGCACATCATCGGTATCGGAGCCGCCGTTCTTTGCGGTTTCGTCATTTTAGGCGGGAAAAAAAGCATCGGCACCTTCTGCAGCCGGCTGGTGCCGCCTTTAAGTCTGGTTTATATGGCAGCCTGTATTTTTCTATTATGGTGTAACCGGGGGTATCTTGGCAACACTTTTTTGCTGATTCTATCCTCTGCTTTTACAAAAAAAGCAGCAACAGGCGGTTTCTGTGGCAGTACTTTCCTGCTGGCAGCACGCTATGGCATTGCCAGGGGACTGTTCACCAATGAAGCCGGCATCGGCACTGCTGCCATTGCAGCCGGTTCTTCTGCAACTCCCGATCCCGTACACCAGGCACTGGTGTCCATGACCGCAGTCTTTTGGGATACCATCGTCATGTGTACCCTGACAGGGTTCACCATCATAAGCAGCATGCTTGCCCACAAAGACAGCACAGTTTCCTACAGTGATGCCGGTCTTACGACAGCTGCCTTTTCCTTTCTCCCGTTTTTTGGGGAGGAATTTCTGACGCTGTCCCTGATCGCATTTGCCGTTGCCACGCTGGTAGGATGGTGCTATCTTGGCGAAAAAGGCGTCACATATTGCTTCGGGAAAAAAGCACTTGCTTCCTATCATTTAATTTACATCGTTATGATTTATCTGGGCGCCGTTCTTCCCATGCAGCTCGTCTGGAGCTTCACGGATTTCATCAATGCCGTTATGGTACTGCCCAATGTATTATGCTTATTCTTATTATATAAAAAAATCGGAAAACCATACCGTATCTGATTTTCCTTAGCAAAACTTACCATCATATTTTTCTCTTCTCTGCTCATACTAAGACCAAGATAAGTGATCAAAACACACTTAAGAACGGCAAAATCCGGGATAAGTGGTTTTCTTCCACTTATCTTGGAAAACAAAAAACGGAGGTGAAAAACAATGGCAAGTTCTAAGTCTAACAGAGTAGAAGTTCCTGAAGCAAAGGCAGCTCTTGACCGTTTCAAAACTGAGGTTGCATCTGAACTGGGTGTAAACTTAAAGGAAGGCTACAACGGAGACCTTACTTCTCGTGAAGCAGGTTCCATCGGTGGTGAGATGGTTCGTAGAATGATCAAGAAGCAGGAAGAATCCATGAAATAAGCTTAAAGAAGCTTAAAAAGAGGCTGTCGCTTCACGTTTACCGTGAGGCGATGCCTCTTTTTCTTTGCTTTTGTTTTCCCGGCCGGGACTTATCGTTTTACTTTTCCCTGCCTGCATAAAGATTTACAACTGTGTTTCCACAAAAATGGAATAGATTGCCCGAATGGCGTTTTCAAAATCTTCATTTGCCACACCGATAATAATATTCAGCTCGGAAGATCCCTGATCAATCATCTTGATATTGATGTTGGCATGTGCAAGGGCTGAAAAAAGCCTGCCGGCAGTACCGCGCATGGATTTCATGCCGCGTCCCACAACGGCAATCAGGGCAAGATCGGATTCAATATCAATGGAATCGGGATTTGCCAGTCTGTGGATGCCTGCCACTACCTTCTGTTCCTTATGCATAAATTCATCCTGATGTACAAAAACGGTCATGGTATCGATACCGGAAGGAACATGTTCAAAAGAAATACCGTTTTCTTCAAAGGACTGCAATACTTTTCTGCCAAAACCGATTTCGGAGTTCATCATATCTTTTTCAATATTGACTGCACAGAATCCCTTTTTGCCGGCAATACCGGTAATAATATATTTGGACTTCTGGCAGGTACTTCCTACAATCCAGGTACCCTCATCCGCCGGTGCATTGGTATTTTTGATGTTGATGGGAATACCCTGCTGACGAACCGGGAAAATGGCGTCTTCATGAAGCACGGTAGCACCCATATAAGCTAATTCCCGCAATTCCTTATAGGTAATCACTTCAATCACCTGCGGGTTTTTGATGATACGGGGATCTGCAATTAAAAATCCGGAAACATCTGTCCAGTTTTCGTATACGTCCGCCTTCACCGCTTTTGCCACGATGGAGCCTGTGATATCGGAACCGCCCCGGGAAAAGGTCTTCACCCTTCCGTCGGCATATGCGCCGTAAAATCCGGGTACCACCGCATTCCGGCATTCGGAAAGTCTGGCGGATAGTACCTCGTCCGTAAGATCGGCATCAAAATCACCGTTTTCCTTAAAGAAAATCACCTCTGCAGAATCAATAAATTCATAGCCCAGATATTCTGCCATGATAATGCCGTTTAAATATTCGCCGCGGGAAGCAGCATAATCTTTGCCGGCTTTTTCCTTAAAATTCTTTTCAATGGTCTTAAATTCTTCATCTAAAGAGAGTTCCAGATGAAGACCGCTAATGATTTCATTGTATCTTTCCTTAATTGCTGCAAGCTCTTTTGCAAAATCCTTTCCCTCATCTGCCAGTGCATAACAGCCATACAACATATCCGTTACCTTGGTATCCTCTGAAAATCTCTTACCGGGTGCGGAAGGCACAACATAAGCACGCTCCTTGTCTGCGCGGATAATATTGCCTACTTTCACAAACTGCTCCGCACTTGCTAAGGAACTTCCACCGAATTTTACCACTTTTTTCATGACTTTTTCATATTCTCCTCTTTTTCTTATGATCTTACAGGCAGTTGCCTGTTCCCCACCTCTGTTGCAGGATTACTGCGGGTCCGCATCCACACGGATTCTTTCGCCTACACAGATATCCGCTAACTCTGCATACTTTGCCGCAAACTCTTTTTCCTTCATAAAAGGCGTTATAAATGCTTCCTCTTCTTCCTTTCCGGGAAGCCTTACAGCCTTCATTTCCCCAAATACTTTCTTCACCCGTTCCTCATTGCCGCTCTTTACCCGGAAGAAGAAACGGTTGTTAACCTCCTCAATATTCATAAGCTTCGCTTCCTTTGCATCCCAGAAGCACATAATTACCTTGCCGATATGTCTTGCACAGTCAATGACATCGCTTACTACAGCACTTGCTGTGGGAAGTTTGCCGGCTCCTTTTCCGTAATACATGGAATCACCAAGCATGTTTCCTCTTACAAACACGGCATTGAATACCCCGTTTACCATATGAAGAGGGTGCTCAGCGGAAATAAGGAAAGGTGCTACCATGGCAAGTGTACCGTCCTCCTTTTCCTCACTCTTGGCCAGAAGCTTGATGGACATGCCCATTTCCTTTGCATAGGCAAAATCCGCTGCCGTGATTTTGGTGATACCTTCTGTATAGATTTTGCGGTAATCCACATTTTCCCCAAGCATCAGGGAAGAGAGAATGGCAATTTTTCTGCAGGCATCATGTCCTTCCACATCGGCCTCGGGATTTCTCTCGGCATAGCCCTTTTCCTGTGCTTTCTTCAAAACGGTGTCAAAATCGGCACCTTCCTTTTCCATTTTGGACAGAATATAATTGGTAGTACCGTTTAAAATACCGGTAATGGCTTCGATTCTCTCTGCTGTCAGAGAGTAATTGAGCGGTCTGATAATGGGAATGCCGCCACCCACGCTGGCTTCAAACAGATAATTACACTGATGCTCTCTTGCCAGTGTAAGAAGCTCCGGTCCATGTGCTGCTACCAGTTCCTTATTGGAAGTACATACGCTTTTGCCGGCCGTAAGTGCACGTTTCGTAAATTCATAGGCAGCCCCCGTACCGCCCATGGTCTCACAGATAATCTGAATTTCCGGATCGGAAACAATGGTCTCATAATCATGTACCACCTTGGATTCATAAGGATCGTTCGGAAAATCTCTTAAATCCAGAATATATTTAATGGAAAGCTCAACGCCGGCTTTCTTATTTACCATATCCTTGTTTTTCTCGATGACCTCCACGACACCGCTTCCCACGGTACCATACCCTAATACTGCGATTTTAATCATTTCTTTCCCTCTTTTCTTTATTCTTTTGCCTTACATTTTATACTTCTGTTAATTATCCCTTTTCGGATTAGTATTTTGAGAATGAAATTTGCTATTTGAAACAGAACTCTTAAAAAGCGTCGGCACTTAATGAGCAATTTATTGCGAATTTAGTACCGTTACGCTTTTTACGAAGCGAGAGCGGGTTCTGGTTCAAGTATGCAAATATCATTTTCAAACATCTTCCCGAAATGAGAGTTTTATTTATTCCTTGGCGACAATTTTTACATAATGCACACCTTTTGTATGCTCCATATCAGAAAACATCTGTGACACGTCCTGCGTAGTATTCAGAATCTGGATACTTAAGGTCAGGGATGCCATGCCGTTTATGGGAATACTCTGGTGTATGGTCAGTATATTGGCTCCGTACTTTGCCACAATCCCCAGAACTTCCGACAGGAGCCCCGGTTCATCCTCCATCTGGAATGTCAGGGTAACGGTACTTCCCTGGGTATCCTCATGGAACGGAAAAATATCTTCTTTATACTTATAAAAAGAACTGCGGCTGATTCCTACCGCATCCACAGCATCCTGTACGGATCTTACTTTTTCGGTTTCCAGCAGTTTTTTTGCTTCCACCACTTTCAAAAGCACTTCCGGTACAGCCTTCTGTCTGACTACATAATAACCGGTAGATCTGTCCATCTTTCCTCCATGCTTTTCTGTTATATACATTTGTTTGTTTCCGGCAGACACTCTTCGCTATATGTCTTCTTGTAAAAGACAACTGTCTGCTGCCGAAAGATAGTTTACCATAGTGTTCCTCATAAAGCAAGAAGAAAAATTGTATAGATATACAAAAACTCCCCTGTGATTTTTGTATAAAATCTACAAGGGAGTCCATATCATTTATAGTGCATACACAGATATCCTGATATTAGATGAGCGGATATTTGTCTGTCAGCGTCTGTACGATTGCTCTTGCTTCCGGTATCTTGTCTTCGCCGCCTTTGACAACCATGGCAATGGCATCTGCAATCCTGTCCATATCTGCTGTATTCATACCTCTGCTGGTAACGGCAGGTGTTCCCAGACGGATACCGCTTGTAACAAACGGAGACTGGGGATCATTGGGAATGGTGTTTTTATTGCAGGTGATATGCGCTGCATCCAGCAGCTTCTCCACAGCCTTACCGGTCAGACCAAAGTTGGTCAGATCCACTAACATCAGATGATTGTCCGTACCACCGGATACAATCTTTATACCGCGGCTTAAAAGCCCGTTGCAAAGAGCCTGTGCATTATCAATGATATTCTTCTGATATACCTTGAAATCGTCGCTTAAAGCTTCCTTGAAGCAGACTGCCTTGGCAGCGATCACATGCATCAGAGGACCGCCCTGAATGCCGGGGAAGATTGCCTTATTGAAATTAAATCTTTCTGCTGCTTCTTTGTTGCACAAAATAAGGCCGCCTCTGGGTCCGCGCAGCGTCTTGTGTGTTGTTGTGGTGACCACATCCGCATAGGGAATGGGGCTCGGATGAAGACCTGCTGCCACAAGTCCGGCAATATGTGCCATATCTACCATCAGTACCGCACCGACTTCATCTGCCACTTCACGGAATTTTTTGAAGTCAATGGTTCTTGCATAAGCAGATGCACCGGCAATAATGAGTTTGGGCTTATTGGCAATTGCCAGTTCTCTCATTTTATCATAATCAAGGAAACCGTCATCATTCACTCCATAAGGAACAATATGGAAATATTTACCGGACATGTTCACCGGGCTTCCGTGTGTCAGATGTCCGCCATGATCCAGGTTCATGCCCATAATGGTATCTCCGGGTGTACATACGGCAAACTGTACTGCCATGTTGGCCTGGGCACCGGAGTGAGGCTGAACATTAGCATAATCACAGCCAAACAATTCCTTAGCTCTCTCAATAGCCAGGTTTTCTACCACATCCACGCAGTCACATCCGCCATAATATCTCTTTCCGGGATATCCTTCCGCATATTTATTGGTAAGGGGACTGCCCATTGCTGCCATAACTGCCTTGCTTACCCAGTTCTCGGATGCAATCAGCTCGATATGGCTGTTCTGTCTCTCCTGCTCATCCACAATTGCCTGTGCAATTTCAGGATCTACTGCTCTTACTTCTTCTAATGAATACATAAGGTTTCCTCCATTCCTTTGCTTTTTTGCGTATTATAGCATAGCGCACCCCGTTGTGCAAGATTTCATTTACTTTCAATATTTTCAGATTCTTCATATACGGATAATTCTCCGACATATATCTTTTTATATGTTAGTTTACACCTCATTTAGCAGATAAAAGCAAAAAATCGCTACTTACCGATAAAACTTCTGCAAGTCATCAGTTTATATGCAAAAATGGGCAATAGGGTGCGATAGCATCCTTTTTATTTGTCTTCGCTCAAATACTTTCATCCCGAATGAGATTACGTGTTTATCCATCGGCGCTAAAACGGCAAACAGCGAACACCGCATCTTATGCAGTGTCCGCTGTTTTCCGCTAAGGTTTGATTTCTTCTCCGTTAAGTCTGCCATTTTCGATCTTGCCACCATATTTAATAGTTACGGTATAAACAGGTTTGCCCTGTTCATCCTTCGGTGATATGAAATTCAATACATCCGCAGCACTTCCGTCCGGTTTTACTTTCCTAAGTGTTGTGTTCTGTCCGATTCCAAAATTGCCGGTAAGCGTAATATCGCTTTTTACTTCAATTACTGATGTATCCACGGCTTCTATGATAATCGATTTGTATTTACCCTTTGCAGGAAGTAATAAATTATTCCATTGATAGGTACCTTGCGCAAGAGTAACAGTATAGTCTTTTGCTGCATTATTCAGTCTTGTAATATCTGCAATTGCATGCTCATAGGTATCATATGCACGTTCCACACCGTGCAAACCGATATCTTTTTCCTCTTCCCAGAGTTTTACTGCTTTTTTTTCTTCTACCACAATCAGCGAGTTGTTGGAACGAACAGGAGTCCCCTCACTGCCGTTGTTGAGAATAACAGAACCCAGGAAATAATCGTCTGTAAGTGTTGCAATCTTATCTCCTAACTTAATGCCATCTACTTTAATATAAATCTTTCCGAACCGATTCTCTTCCACGTGCGTGACAGTTCCAAGTTTCACATTCTTAACGTTAGATAATGCATACTTCAAGGTTACGTTATAATTGCCGGTTCTGATACTGCCTGCAAAAGCGGCTTTCTCTAAAAGCGTTACGGTACCTGTTAAATCAATTGAATTAACATTGATTTTACCACTTACAATTAAGTCACCTTCTATGGAGCAGTTTCCCTTGCCGCTTAAGTTTTTCAGCAGACTTGCCGATTTTGTCGTGTCGTATGAAAGAGAGCTTGCGTGGAATTCATATTTTCCGATATTTACGCTGACAGGAACAATCGATGTCCTCTTCAATATCTTGTTTTCCGTCACCTTGTTAATTGTGATATTGCTGTCAATCGTCAGGTTTCCGGTAAGGGCAATGTCGCCTTTCACCTGAATGGTAACCGGTTTTCCGCCCTCTGATGTGTAAGTAAGCGATTCGTACTTTCCTGCTTTCGGAAGCGGCAGTTTCGCAGTCACATTCGGGAAGTGCTCTTGCGTTACAGTGAACAGGAGGTTATCCGTCGACTTACCTGTTGCATTGATATCCCAAACTGCAGAATCTGCGCTTGGATAAAGTACGGTTTTGTCGTTTATCTTTACTTCGAAATATTTTATTTCATTGCCGTCAGCATCCTTCTTCGGCTTTGCAACTAACTTGTTCTTTTCC
>JBJFCA010000223.1:0-1948 GCA_051888725.1 Lachnospiraceae bacterium | reverse complement strand
GGAAGGATTGCAAAGCAGCTATATCCAAATGCTGACATTAAAATCACAGGCTTTGAAAAGACAGATTATCCGAACGATTTCTTTGATGTGGCAATCGGAAATGTGCCATTCGGGCAGTACAAGGTGGCAGACAAGCAGTATGACAAACAGAATTTTTTAATCCATGATTATTTCTTTGCAAAGACCTTGGATAAGGTTCGCCCCGGCGGTGTGGTTGCTTTTGTTACCAGCAAGGGAACGATGGATAAGAAAAGTCCGGAGGTCAGAAAATACCTTGCCCAGAGAGCAGAGCTTCTGGGTGCGGTCAGACTGCCCAACACGGCATTTAAGGAAAACGCCGGAACAGAGGTCACTTCTGATATTTTGTTCTTAAAGAAGCGTGACCGTGTAATGGATTTGGAGCCGGATTGGGTGCATCTGTCAGAGGATGAGAACGGCATTGCTATGAACAGCTATTTTGCCCAACATCCGGAGATGATCGTGGGAAAAATGGAAATGGTCAGCGGACCGTATGGCATGGAAAGTACCTGTATGCCAGATACAACAAGACCATTTGCACAGCAGCTACAGGAAGCGGTCAGCCATATTGACGGAGAGATAGAAGCGGTGGAGCTGGATGAACTGGCAGATGAGCTTGCGGATGCCACCATTCCTGCGGATCCGGATGTTAAGAATTACAGCTATACTCTTGTGGACGACAAGGTGTATTACCGTGAAAATTCCATTATGAAGCCTGTAGATATGTCAGCGTCCATGCAGGAACGTATCAAGGGAATGGTAGGTATCCGAAACTGTACGCAGGAACTTATCAATCTGCAATTAGAAGAATATCCGGATACGGTAATTAAGGAAAAGCAGGCGGAGTTAAACAGCTTATATGATGCTTTTTCCAAGAAACATGGCTTGATCAACTCGCAGACCAATAAAAGAGCATTTAATCAGGACAGCAGCTATTGTCTGTTATGTTCTCTTGAAAAATTGGACGATGAGGGCAATTTCAAGGGCAAAGCGGATATGTTCACGAAGCGTACCATAAAAAAGGCAGAGGTTGTCACAAGTGTGGATACGGCAAGTGAAGCACTGGCAGTATCCTTGTCGGAAAAAGCAAGGGTTGACCTTGATTATATGGCAGAGCTGACCGGAAAAGATGTGGATACGGTCAAGAAAGAACTGACAGGAATTATATTCCAGAATCCATTGACGGATCAATGGGAAACAGCGGATGAGTATCTGAGTGGAAATGTCCGTGACAAGCTGGAAACAGCAAAGGTCTATGCAGAGAGCCACCCGGAATACGCCGTGAATGTGCAGGCACTCACACAGGTACAGCCGAAGGAGCTGGATGCCAGCGAGATTGAGGTGCGTATCGGTGCCACATGGATTGACCCGAAGTATATCGAGGATTTTATGCGGGAAACCTTTGAAACACCGCAGCACTTGTTAGACAGAAATGTTGTGGGAGTTCAGTATTCCGATGTGACAGGACAGTGGAACATAAAGGGCAAAAATGCGGACTACGGTAATTCCCTTGTAAATATGACCTACGGTACAAGCCGGAGAAATGCCTATACCATTCTGGAGGATTCCCTTAATTTAAAGGACAGTCGTGTTTACGATACCATAGAGGAGGACGGCAAGGAAAAGAGAGTCCTGAATAAGAAAGAAACCACCATTGCATCGCAGAAGCAGGAAGCCATAAGGGAAGCATTTAAGGACTGGGTGTTCCGTGATCCGGAACGCAGACAGGTACTTGTGGCAAAATATAACCAGCTTTTCAATTCCACCAGACCAAGGGAATATGACGGTTCACATCTGAAATTTCCCGGCATGACACCGGATATTGAGTTAAAGCCTCACCAGAAAAATGCAGTGGCTCATGTACTTTATGGAGATAATACCCTGCTTGCCCATTGTGTGGGAGCCGGAAAGACATTTGAAATGACAGCGG
>JBJFCA010000222.1:0-9076 GCA_051888725.1 Lachnospiraceae bacterium | reverse complement strand
TTAAAATGTTTTTCATTTCCAGGGTTGCCACGGTTTTATTTTCCGTTCCGCAAAAAGGACACTGTTTCTGTGAAGCTTCATATTCGCCGCCACAGTTTATACACTGCATCTTCATTTTTCTCATCCTCTTCTTTCGAAATACGCCGTTTATCCTGCAAAAATATTTGATAAATCATTAAAGAAAACAATTACCATAAGAATCATGAAAAACACCAGTCCGATAAAATGCACAAAACCTTCTTTTTCCGGTGGAACCGGTTTTCCCCTGAAAACCTCCACTATTAAAAATACCAGTCTTCCCCCGTCCAGCGCCGGAATCGGAAGCAGGTTTAAGATTCCCAGATTGACTGACAACAAAAGCACTATGTTGAACATATTATAAAATACTGTTTTCAGCCCGTAATCCTTTGTATACTCATAAGTCTTTCCCACTACATTAACGGCAATCCCCACAGGACCTGCCACATCCTGTCTGGAAAATTTACCGGTGAGCAGCATGCCGAGGCTTTTGTACGTATTGACTACGCAGTATCGCATCTCATACCAGGCATATTGAAATACCTTAAGTCCCTTAGCTTCCCCGTATGTCCCGTAAATCCCCATCAGATAGGCACCGTTCTCTTCGCTGTAAACAGGAGTAATCGTCACCGTATGCTCCTCGCCCGCTCTGTCATATACTATTTCCATAGGGTTACCGCCGTTTAAATAAGTAATCAGGGAAATATCCTTAAAAAGATACGTCTTCTCTCCATTGATGCTTATGATCCTGTCCCCTTCCATAAGTCCCGCTTCAGCAGCCGGACTCTCCGGAGTCACGCCACTGATGGTGTTGGGTGCCGGTGCTGCTATGGAAACAAGAATGACAGCTACCACAAATGCCAGAATAAAGTTAAAGACCGGACCTGCCAGTACCGTGGATATCCTTGCCCAGACACTCGCCTTGTTAAAGGAGCCTTCGTCGGATTCCGCTTCTTTGCCATCTTCACTTTCTCTTCCGTCTTCCCCCTCAAACATACAGGCGCCGCCTATGGGAAAAAGGCGGAGGGCATACCTGGTTTCTTTCCGTTTCACGGAAAAAATGGCAGGCCCCATACCTACAGAAAATTCCACTACCTTTATGCCATTTAGTTTGGCAAGAAGAAAATGTCCGAATTCATGGGATAAAACCACGATTCCGAATATGATCACAAACCAGACGATCGTCCAAAACGTTCCACTCATATTGCTATACTAACTCCTTTCACAGCCCTAAGACTGTGGCTGTCTTTGCCTGATATATTCGTAGGTCCACTGTTCTGTTTCCAGAATCTGCTCCACAGAAGGATCTGCAATCAGTGTATGTGCGTTCATGCACTCCTCAATCAGTTCCGTAATGGCTAAATATCCTATTTTTCCGTTTAAGAATAAGGAAACAGCCATTTCATTCGCTGCATTATACACGGTAGGCATACTGCCTCCGATCTCGCCGGCCCAGTATCCTAAAGAAAGTCCCCGGAAGGTATCTGTATCCGGCTTTTCAAAGGTAATTTGTGAAAGCTCATAGAAATCCAGCCGCTTTCCGGGCAGGAACCTTCTGTCCGGATAAAACAGGGCATACTGAATCGGAAGCTTCATATCCGCTGTTCCAAGCTGTGCCATGATGCCGCCGTCTTCATATTCCACCATGGAGTGAATCACACTCTGCGGCTGTACGACAACCTGAATCCTGTCATATGCTGTATCAAACAGCCAGTGGGCCTCCATGACCTCCAGCCCTTTGTTTACAAGGGTGGAAGAATCTATGGTAATCTTCCGGCCCATGGACCAGTTAGGATGCTTCAGGGCATCTTCAGGCAGGATGTTTCCTAACTCCTCCCGTTTTTTTCCACGGAACGGACCGCCGGACGCCGTCAAAATAATCTTGGAAACTTTTTCCTTGGGCTGTCCCTGCAGGGATTGAAAAATAGCACTGTGTTCGCTGTCTACCGGCAAAATGGGAACGTTGCATTCCTTTGCAAGCGGTATGATCAGGTGTCCGGCACAAACAAGTGTCTCCTTATTGGCCAGTGCTATGGTCTTTCCTGCCTTTATGGCAGCAATGGTAGGTCTGATTCCGATCATTCCCACGACAGCCGTCACTAAAATGTCAGACTCCTGCCAGGCAGCCAGTTGTAACAGTCCATCCATCCCATAAGTAATCTTCACCGGCAGATCTTTTATGCGCAATCGCAAATCCTCTGCTGCTTCCCTGGTCCACATAACCGCAAGGGACGGTTTAAATTCCCGGATCTGTTGTTCCATCAGTACAGTATTACTGCCTGCAGCCAGGGCTGTAACCGAAAGATCTTTATTGTTTCTGACAATCTCCAGTGTCTGTGTGCCGATGGAGCCGGTAGAACCTAAAATTGCAATCTTCTTCATAGTATCACCAATTCTTATCAAAACTCTCGTATTTTAAAGCAAAATCACCGTCAGGAAATAAATCATGGGGGCTGTAACAATCACACTGTCAAATCGATCCATAATGCCCCCGTGTCCCGGAATCAGTTTTCCGTAATCTTTGATGTTGTGATTCCTTTTGATAGCCGATGCTGCCAGATCACCAATCTGGCTCATTACAGCACCTACCATACAGATCAGGGCGATAATGAGCGTCACCCGCTTATCCGGTATTGCTTCTTCCACAACAAAGTACGCATACAGGGCACCGATTAATCCCGCACCGACTACTCCGCCAATGCAGCCCTCAAGAGATTTCTTGGGACTTAAGACCGGAAAAATCTTTTTCTTACCGATGAGGACGCCCACCACATAGGCACAGGTATCACATCCCCAGGAACTGATCAGAATAAGCCATACAATGTAAACTCCCATGGGCAGCTGCCTTGTCAGATAAATAAAGGAAAGCATCACCGGTGCATACAGGAAGTTAAAAACATTCGCCATGATCTGATCGGAGTGATATTTGGGAAATGTCACCACATACAGGAGCATATTTACCATAAAAACGCAGATCACAGGCATCACGGCATATAAAGCGTTATCCGGAAAGAAATACAATACGGCATAATACGCAAGAATGCCCAAAAGACCTACTGTCTGCAGTGCATTTATCCGTTTCTTTTCCTGTTTCACACCTACTGCGCGGCATAATTCCAGATATCCCGCAATAGAAATAAACACGGAAATACCAAGTAAAATTTCTCCGCCAAAAATAAATGCAATCAGTGCAATTGCCACAAGCACAATCCCGCTTATCAGTCTTGTCACGAACATGGGCTATTCCTCCTTTACAAGGCCGTATCTTCTGTCCCTCTTATTATATGCCTCGACTGCTTTTTCCAATTCTTCTTTCGAAAAATCCGGCCAGGGCACCGGTGTAAAATACAGTTCCGTATAAGTAAGCTGCCAGGGAAGAAAATTTGAGGTTCTCTGTTCATTACAGGTACGAATCAGTAAATCGGGATCCGGCAGGCCGGCAGTATCCAGATGATCGGCAATCATCTGTTCCGTAATTTCTTCCGGTGCAATACTGCCCTCTTTCACCTTCCGGGCAATGTCTGTCATGCAACGTCTGATTTCATCTCTGCCGCCATAATTAATGGCAATCTGGAAATGCAGTCCCGTATTCTCTTTGGTAGCTTCTTCGAGCTGGGCGATTTTTTCCCGGATATCAGCATCCAGTCTGCTTTTATCTCCGATGACCCGCACACACATATTATTTTTGGTAGCCCTTTTCAGACAATTTACCATATAACTGCGAAGAAGTTTCATCAGGGCATCTACCTCATCCTTTGGCCTGTTCCAGTTTTCTGTGGAAAAGGCATAAACCGTCAGATACCGGATTCCCATATTGTAAGCTTCTTCACAGATGACCTCTACCGTTTTGGCTCCCTGCATGTGCCCGTAATTTCGGGGCATTCCTTTGGCTTTTGCCCACCTGCCGTTACCGTCCAGTATAATTGCCACATGATTGGGAATTTTCAACTGCTCCATATCTGTCTCCTTATCAATGAAAAACCTGAAGATGCAACCAAAGGGCAGGTCGTAGGACCTGCCCTCCTTTCGCTATACAGTCATGATTTCTTTGGACTTTTCTTCCATGAGTGCATCTACATTCTTAATATATTTATCTGTCAGTTTCTGCAGATCTTCTTCCAGTGATTTGATCTCATCCTCAGAAACATCTTCTTTGGCAAGCTTCTTAAACGCATCATTGCCGTCTCTTCTGATATTCCGGATAGCCACCTTAGCTTCTTCTGCTTTCTTCTTGACTTCCTTCACCAGATCTTTTCTTCTCTCCTCGGTCAGTTCCGGAAATACCAGACGAATCACATTTCCGTCATTGGACGGTGTAATACCGATATCCGATGTCATAATTGCTTTCTCGATTGCCTTAATCAGGCTCTTTTCCCAGGGTGCAATCTGAATCATACGGGGTTCCGGAACCGTGATATTTCCCACCTGCTGAATCGGAGTGGGCGTTCCGTAATAATCCACACGGAGTTTATCTAAGATACGGGGATTGGCACGTCCTGCACGAATACCTGCATAATCGGACTGTAAAAATTCATATGCCTTTGTCATTTTTTCATCAAATACGCTGATTCTCTGATCCATAAATGTTCTCCTTTTGTCTTACAATCTTTTAAACTGTTACCTTGGTACCGGTAAATTTACCGCTTACGGTATTTACAATACTGTCTTTTTCCTGCAGGGCAAAAACCCACATAGGCATTTTGTTGTCTCTTGCCAGAATAGATGCCGTCATATCCACAACCTGCAGATTTTTTGCGATTACCTCATCAATGGAAATCTCGTCATACTTTCTGGCATCCTTAACCTTGGCCGGATCTGCATCATAAACACCGTCTATGCTCTTGGCTAAAAGAATGACATCTGCCTCCACCTCCACGGCGCGCAGCACCACACCGGTATCCGTGGAAAAATACGGATGTCCCGTACCGCCCGCAAAGAACACGACCATACCCTTTTCAAAATATTTATTCGCTCTGTCTTTGGAAAAGAGCTTGGTAAAGGAACCGCATTCAAAAGGGGTGAGAACCGCTGTCTTCATCCCGACTGATCTGAAAATTTCAGATACGTAAATACAGTTCATAACGGTTGCAAGCATACCGATCTGATCCGCTTTGGTTCTGTCAATATTCTCGCTGGATCTGCCTCTCCAGAAATTGCCGCCGCCGGTTACAATACCGATTTCATATCCCTCATCCACCAGTTTTTTTACCTGCAGGGCTACGCCTCTTACCGTATCCTCATCAAAACCCATATGTTTATCGCCTGCCAGCGCTTCACCGCTCAGCTTCAATAATATTCTGCGCATACCTAAACTCCTTATTTACTTTTTCCGTTTTTATATTCTTCAAAGAAAGAACTGGGATTAACATCCGCATAACACTGGGAACACATACCCTCGATTACCGCACCGTTGTTGATCTGTACGGCCTTTGACTTGATATTGCCCATCACGATGGCAGAGGTATCTAACACGACCGGTCCCTGTACGTCGATGTCGCCCTTGACTGCACCCGCTATAACCGCACTCTTGGCTGTAATATTCCCGATGATGACGGAACTCTGTCCTACCTTCACGGCACCTTCACTGACCACTTCGCCCGTAATTCTTGCGCTGTCCACAAAGATCTCCGCTGCTAGGGAATTTCCCTCTACATTACCTGTAATATTCAGTTTACCCTGAATGGTAATATTTCCGTTGACGGTTCCCATAATGTCCACGGAACCCTCTGATGAAATATCACCGGTAATGGTCATGCCGGCAGTAATGACTGCCGTTTCATCTGCTGCTCTTGTCTGATTCTCCATTTTTGTCCTTCCCTCTTTTATTTCTTCTTTTTCTTCCCAAATATCCACAACCGGCTGTGTCTCGACTGCCGTTTCCTCTTTCTCCGTTTCCGGGTATGCATCTTCCTGAGCGCCTTCCCCGTCATCCAGTTCATTCAGCCATGCCGTAAGCTGGGCCATGTCTTCTTCCTTCTGCTGATCAAAGGCTTCCTCGGTTTCAACGATATGTACTGTTTCAGCTTCCGGTATTTCCGGTATTTCCGTATCTTCCGTTTCCTGCACGTATTCCTCCGGCTCTGCGGACAAAGCTTCGGATACATCTTCGAAGTCTTCTGCAGCTGTTTCCTCTTCCGGCATCAGTTCATTGACTGCCTGCGAGAGGTCTTCCTTCAATTCAGAAAAAAAGCCCATACTTTCAATCCTCCGTTTCTTCTTGTACGCTCTTTATATGCTGAACCGGTATGGTTTCATCCGTAATAGGCAGAAGCTGCGTGTTTTCCATCGCCTGAATTCTTTCAATCAGTTCAGGCAGTGCTTCCACCGTACTGTCCTTGCTGCCTGCATCATGCATCAGGATTATGACGTTGTCATACTTCTCTATATTGTTCAGACAATTGTCCAGAATCTGCTCCTTTGTAAGTGCCGGTGAAGTGGCGTCCTGACTGGATACATTCCAGTCATAATATTCCATGCCTTCCCCATGCACATAAGCAATCAGCTCCCGCATATCCACACTGCTGACCTTATTGGAACTGCCTCCCGGAAAACGCAGAAAATGAACCTTCACACCGGTTACCTCGTAGAGATAGTCCTGCAGTTTTGTGATATCCTCGCCAAAAGCATCCACGGACGCATAAATCGTCTCATAATTATGGGTATAGGAATGCAGCCCCAGCGTGTGGCCTTCTGCCACAATCCTTTTATAAGCGGCTTTTGCCTGATCCGTTTCCTTGCCGGTCACAAAAAAAGTCGCTTTCACATCATAGGCTGAAAGAATATCCAGAATATTGTCTGTA
This sequence comes from Lachnospiraceae bacterium, assembly GCA_051888725.1. GTDB lineage: Bacteria > Bacillota > Clostridia > Lachnospirales > Lachnospiraceae > Acetatifactor. The sequence goes on along the minus strand of JBJFCA010000222.1, from coordinate 2,258 downwards.
TTGCTGCTGGGTCCGTCATCAAATGTCAGATAAACCTTTCTTAATTTAACTGTCTCTGCCTCTTCAGAATCATCTGTACTGCTTTGTACATCCGCCAGCAATACAGCCTGTTCTCCCGGCACCGTTTCCCTTGTCTGTGACATTTCCTCCAGGCTGTTTTGTAAAGAAAGGATATCCTCCCCTAACTGCTTAAGCTGCTGATTCAGTTTTCCCGTACGGGACAGTAAAATACAGCAAAACACCATGGGGACTAAAAATGCCAGTAAGAGAAAGCCGATAATGATTTTTTTATAAAGATTTACCCTTTTTCTTCTTTTTACTTCCTGATCTTTCCCTTCAGCTGCCATAGTGAGCCTCCCAAAAAATCAAATTAAGTATACCACAGATATTGTATCAGTAAAAGAAAAATTTTTAATTCAGGAAGGCTTCTATGATCACTGCTTCCGCTTCTTCTTCCGTCAGTCCAAGTGTACAGAGTTTCTTAAGCTGGTCATTATTGATCCTGCCTATGGCAGCTTCGTGAATGATAGCGGCATCCACATGATTGGCATTGATTTCCGGGATGGAAGAAACCCTTGCCGCATCCATGATAATGGAATCACACTGAATATGTGCGTGGCAGCCCGCATTGCCGATCGCCCTGGGATGAAACGTCTGCACGGAACCGTCTCTTGCAACCGACCGGGACACAATCTGGGCGCTGCTTCCCGTACCGTTTAATATCACATCGATATTGGATACTGCTGTCTGGCTTCCATGTGTCAGGAGTCTCTCCGTCACAAAAAGTCTGGCGCCTTCTTTCATTTCCACTTTTGTCTCCCTGACAGTGGAATCCACGCCTTTGATCTGTGCCGTATCCAGCGTAAACTGGGCGTCCTCCTCCAGAATAATATGTGTCACGGGGTTTAGGATACGGGCGCCTTCGCCTTCTCCTTCCCCATAGTGCTTTTCCCGGTAAATAACGGTTGCGCCTTTCCCAACATGAAAGGTATGAATCCCGTCATGGCGGGCATCATCACATCCGGCATTATGAATGCCGCAGCCTGCCACAATCGTCACTTCCGCACCCGGCTCCACATAAAAATCATTGTAGACCTCATCCGTCATACCGGATTTGGAGATCACCACCGGAATATGCACGGTTTCCTTTCTGGTCTCTTTACTTATAATCACATCGATACCCGGATGGGAATCTTCCCTTTTTCTGATTTTAATATGCTCGGAGTCACCCCTGCACAGTGCATAACCGTTATAACGCAGATTGTAGGCTCCCTCCTGTTTAAAACCGGTATCGTCTATTTTGTTTAAAACTCCCTGTGTAATTTCATCGATTTCCATATTCACGTTCCTTTCAATATCCGGAAAAATCATCCCGTTTTCGTCTATTCCGGCATACTGCAGCAAGCTGACATACTGCCGTCACAAAGCTTGGGTTTCAGTTCTTCCCTGGTACCGCAGCTGTCTATCTTTCCGTCTTTCAGCAATATGATCCTGTCAGCCATGTTAATCAGCTTTTCCTGATGGGAAATGATCAAGATGCTCTCTTTTTTCTCCCTGTGTATCTTTTCAAACTGCTTAACCAGCATGGAAAAGCTCCATAAATCAATACCCGCCTCCGGTTCATCGAACAGACAGATCCTGTGGGATTTTGCCAGCACAGTCGCAATTTCAATCCTTTTCATTTCCCCGCCGGAAAGTGTGTCATCTGCCTGTCGGTTTACATATTCCCTGGCACAAAGCCCTACACCTGATAAAAGCTCGCAGCAGCTGTTTTCGCTGAGTTCCTCACCGGCTGCAATGGATAAAAGCTTTCTGACCGTCATTCCCTTAAAACGCGGTGGTTGCTGAAATGCATACCCCATACCGGCTTTTGCACGCTCATCAATGGACAGCGGCATCATATCCCTGCCGTCTAACAGAATCTGCCCGGCATCTGCCTTTTCAATTCCCATCAACAGTTTTGTCAGTGTTGACTTTCCGCTGCCGTTGGGGCCTGTAATGACCACCATTTCTCCGTCTGCCACTTCAAAAGAAATATCATTGATAATTGTTCTTTTTCCCGTTTCCTCCGAAACCGTAAAGGAAAGATTCATTGCCTGTAACATCGCTGCCTCCATATGTTTTACTTAGCTAAAAAAAATCCCTGAATTCACGATTATGTGGTTCAGGAATCTTCCTTGGGTTGGGCTATTCTAAATAGCAGCAGCTCGTAGGGGAATCGAACCCCTGATTCCGCCGTGAGAGGGCGGCGTCTTAAC
>JBJFCA010000221.1:0-9097 GCA_051888725.1 Lachnospiraceae bacterium | reverse complement strand
TAATAGCAAGTGTAATCTTTAAAAGGAGGTTCTATTATGTCAAAGAATTACAGTCAGAACAACACAAATAATGAGCAGAATAATTCTACTCAGAACACTTCCGGAAATAACGAGCGCAACAGTTCCAGAAATGCAACAACTCAGAACAGTACAGAGAGAAATTCTTCCGAAAGAAATGCAGGCGAAAGAAATTCTTCTGAAAGAAATCATTCTAAAAACTGCAGATAGGCGGGAAAAATGAGGAATACCGCAGTGGCCAAAAGTGCCGCTGCGGTATTTTTTTCATATATTAATTATGAAAGGATGAGGTGATTGTGTGAGCTTGGATTTTTTATCTCCAAAGGAGGTTTTAGAATATATAGAACATGGCGATGCTGTGATCATTGATATACGGGACAGGGAATCTTTTTTGAGGGGTCATATTCCCGGGGCATTTTCTGTGCCATCTGTATATAAAGCCTGTCCACCTCTCCGGCAAGCCGGTCACTGACAAGCTCATAGGGGTTGAACATTTCCACCCTGTGCCCCTTTCTTTCCAGGGCTTCCTTCAGTGCGCGCCCGGCGGCATTGTGACCGCCGCCCGTGCCGCATGATAAAATCAGTGCATCCATAATAATTTCACCTGAAACTTCTCTCTTTCCTCTTTACTGAAGTGCAGATGCAGCATCACCGCAATTGCAATTAGAAAAAAGCCTGTCCTCACCCCCGGCCTGCAGGGTACAAAAAGCAATGCTACAAGTGTACAGAAATAGGTAATAAAGGTTCTGTAAAAGTGCGGTATAATGCGCAAAATGAGCGAATAAAAAAGGAAGAAAAAAGCAAGCATAAGCGCCGGTTTCAAATCCGGGAAAAGTCCCAGAAGACAGCCAAAGGTCACGGCAATTCCTTTTCCGCCCTTAAAGTGATGAAATATGGAGCATACATGCCCCAGTACCGGGGCAGCCAACACTGCTGCCAGGGAAAGTGCAGGGATCTCTTCCGGTGCTGCTGTGCGCAAAAACAAATGCACCGGCAGAATTCCTTTGGCAAGATCACACACAAGTGTCAGCAGACCGCACCAGAATCCACCGTATAAAAAAGCATTGGCGGTACCGGGATTTTTATCCTTACTTTCCTCTATGGCACCTTTTTCATGAAACATGTCCATAAATATATTGGCAAACAAAATACTGCCGAGCAGATATCCTGTCAGAATATACAGATACGTTCTCATACATCCCGTCCTTAGTAAAAAAAGTCAATCCATAGCATTATATCACATAAAACGGACTTCTCACAAGAGGTATTCTTTTGCAGAAAATTTTCCTTTTACTTGTACAGCCGAAAAAAAACTCTTATAATAAGGAGAAAATAAAACTGTTAGAAAGGTTCCCGATCATGATTATTGAAGAAATCCGTACCATAGATGAACTGCTGCAGTTTGTTGATGGTTTGTATCAAAAGCACGGCCTGCGGCTGTGGTACCGCGGAGTGGATGATGCCTCTCTGCCTCTGGTACCTTCCATTCAGAGAAGTGAAAAACGCCTTGAAACAGAGCGTTATATCACAAATGATTTTTATATCCGTGCAAAGCAGATCCTGAATAATCCCCCGGAAAAGCATAATTATGCGGCCTGGGTGTCTATTATGCAACATTACGGTCTTCCTACCAGAATGCTTGACTGGAGCCAGTCACCGCTCATTGCTTCCTTCTTTGCATCCGAGACCTACCAGACTACCTATGACATAGACGCCGGTATCTGGATCTTAGCTCCCGATATCTTAAATGAGCAGGAAGGCTTCGGCAGATGCATATTCCCCATTGATGCCGACACCAGTCAGGAGATGCTGCTGCCCGCTTTCAAGCACACACACCACAATCCGGCACTGGTGGATAAAATTCTGGCCTGTCACTCTACAGAAAAAAATTTGCGCATGTACTACCAGCAGGCCAGCTTTACCATACACAATTCCCTGCGCCGTCTGGAGGACATCTGTGACGAAAACACATTGTATAAAATCATTATCCCCGGATACCGGAAGGATTATTTTATCAACAGCCTGCGCGTATTCGGCATGACAGAAAGCTTTATTTATCCAGACTTAGACCACATTTCCAGCGATCTTAAAAATTCCTACGGAATCTGACATACTACGGTATTTAACGATAAAGGAGACGATTATGAAAATCATTCTGCAGAACCTGACAAAAAAGTTCCCCGGCAGGGGCAAAAAAAGCGAAGAGGTCATTGCCGTAAACGATTTTGACTTTGAAATTCCGGACGGCAAATTAGTAGGCCTGCTGGGTCCTTCCGGCTGCGGCAAAAGTACGACCTTAAATTTAATCTGCGGTCTTTTAAAGCCCACAGAAGGAAAAATCTTTTTCGGAGAAGAAGACGTTACAGACCTTCCTCCCGAAAAGCGCGGTGTAGGTCTGGTATTCCAGAACTATGCCCTTTATCCCCACCTTACAGTGAAAAAAAATATCACCTTCCCTTTGGAAAACCTGCGTGGTGCAGCCAAACTCTCCAAAGAGGAAATGGACAAGCGTGCACTTGAAGCAGCAAAGTTAGTACAGATTGAAGGCCTGATGGACAGAAAACCCAGCGAGCTTTCCGGCGGGCAGCAGCAGCGTGTGGCAATTGCAAGAGCGCTGGTCAAGATGCCAAAAGTGCTTCTTTTGGACGAACCCCTTTCCAACCTGGATGCCAGACTCCGTCTCCAGACCAGGGAGGAAATCAGACGGATTCAGAAAGAGACCGGCATCACCACAGTTTTTGTCACCCATGACCAGGATGAAGCCATGAGTATCTCCGACTTAATCGTTGTCATGAAGGACGGGCTCATCCAGCAGATCGGAAAGCCCCAGGAAGTCTGTGACAATCCGGTAAACCTCTTTGTGGCTAAATTCCTGGGAACCCCGCCCATCAATGTTTTTACCGGCAGGGTAGAAAAAGAAATGCTGTATATCGGAGGCGAAGCGGTAATGCCTGTGAAGGATGCCCCGGATGGAGACGTTTCCGTAGGAATACGTCCGGAGGGCTTTGTCTTAAGCGATACCGGAAGTCTTACCTGTGAGCTTTCCCGTGTGGAGGTCATGGGTCGGGATGTGAGCGTGGTCTCCACCCATAAGGACTGTGAAAATACTTTTATCCGTTCGATTATTAACGCCGATATCAAAGTAGATCCTGCTGCCTGCAAGGTGCATTTTTCCTTAAAGCCGCACAAGGTCTTCCTGTTTCAGGCACAAACCGGAGAAAGAATTCTTTTTTCCGTAGATGACTGAAGAAGGAGGGCTTTATTATGGAAAAACAAAATCTGAAGGGATGGCTCTATCTTTTGCCTGCCTTTTTGTTCTTAGGCGTATTTATGATCTATCCTTTGATTGATGTATTTATTTATTCGTTTGAAGAGGGCTATAATTCGGCATCCCAGACTTTCTTCGGTACCGGAACTTATAATTACTCTTATGTTTTGCACGATCCTTATTTTCTGCAGGCACTTAAGAACACCTTCCTTTTAGTCATTATTACAGTGCCTCTTTCTACGCTTTTTGCGCTGCTGATTTCGGTGGCTTTAAGCTCCATCAAGCCCCTGCGGGATCTGTTCCAGACGATTTACTTTTTGCCCTATGTTACCAATACCCTGGCGGTGGGACTGGTATTTATGATCCTGTTTAAGAAAACGGCTTATTCGGAAGGACTGGTAAATCTGCTGATTAACTGGTTTGGCGGTCAGTCAGTAGACTTCATTGACGGTCCCTACTGGGCAAAGATGTTTGTTCTGTGCTTCTATACGATCTGGGTTGTCATGCCGTTTAAAATCCTGATCCTGACCAGTGCACTCTCCTCGGTTAATCCGGTTTATTACAATGCTGCCAAGGTAGACGGCACCTCCCCCTTCCGCATTTTTTATAAGATCACGCTCCCCATGATCTCACCCATGCTGTTTTATCTTGTCATCACCGGCTTTATCGGTGCATTCAAGGCATACAGTGATGCCGTGGCATTGTTCGGTACGGACTTAAATGCCGCAGGGATGAATACGATCGTCGGATATGTATACGACATGCTGTACGGTGACAGCGGCGGATATCCTTCCTATGCATCGGCAGCGGCAATCATTCTGTTTGCCATCGTGCTGACCATTACCTGTATCAATCTGTTAGTCAGCAAAAAGCATGTACATTATGTGTAAGGGGGCGAAGAAATGAAAAAGTTCAAAAAAACACTGATTTATCTGCTGCTTGTTGTTTGGGCACTGATTGTACTGTTTCCCTTTTACTGGATGATATTAACCTCCGTAAAAAGCTACGGAGCCTACAATGCGGAATACATTCCTTCGTTCTTTACCCTTTCACCCACGCTTCAAAACTACGTGGATGCGTTTACGACGGTATCCCTTGACAGATACCTGTTAAATACCCTTATTTTTGCCGTCATCACCACCCTGCTGATGGTGATTGTGAGTACGCTGGCAGCCTTTGCTTTTGCAAGACTGGATTTTAAGGGCAAAAATCTGGCATTTACCCTGTTTTTGTCCCTGATGATGATTCCTAACGAACTGGTTGTCATCACCAACTTTGTGACCGTGACCAACCTGAATCTGCGCAATACCTTTACGGGACTCATTCTGCCTTCCGTCACTTCCGTCTTTTATATTTATCTTTTAAAAGAAAACTTTGCCCAGGTGCCGGACGAACTTTACTATGCGGCAAAGGTGGACGGTACACCGGACTTACGATACCTTTGGAAGGTTATGATCCCCATCTGCAAACCAACCCTGATCACCATCGCCATCTTAAAGATTATCGAATGCTGGAACTCTTATGTATGGCCCCGGCTGATCACGGATGATTCACGGTATTATCTGGTATCCAACGGTATCCAGGAGATCCGTGAGAACGGCTTTGGCCGTGAAAACATTCCTGCCATGATGGCTGCAGTGGTGGCGATTTCCCTGCCTCTTATCATTCTGTTTCTGATATTCCGGAAAAAAATTATGGCCGGTGTGGCAAGAGGAGGTACCAAAGGATGAAATCTGTATTCAGAAAAATGCTGCCTGCACTTACGGGTGTCCTTTCCGCTATCCTGCTGACAGGCTGCCACGGTTCCCGGGGCATGCAGGAATTCAGCGTTCCCGGGGAATTTGACACGACGAAAAACTATGAGATTACCTTCTGGGCAAAAAATGACACCAATAAGACCCAGACTGATATTTACAAACAGGCCATCAGTGACTTTGAGACTCTTTACCCCAATATCAAGGTGAACTTACGTCTGTATACCGACTATGGGAAAATTTACAATGACGTGATTACCAACATTGCCACTGGCACAACGCCCAACGTCTGCATCACTTATCCGGATCATATCGCCACTTACATGACCGGTAACAATGTGGTGGTGCCGCTGGACGATCTGATGACGGATGAAAAATACGGCTTTCACGGCAGTGAAGTAAACTTTGAAACACCGGGCGAAATCATTCCCCAGTTTTTGTCAGAGTGTTCTTTTGAGGGACATTATTATGCCGTACCATTTATGCGCTCCACGGAAGCCTGCTATGTCAACAAGACTTACGTGGAAAAATTAGGCTATGAGCTTCCTGATGTACTGACCTGGGATTTTATCTGGGAGGTATCGGAAAAAGCTACCGAAAAAGACGCTGACGACAATTATCTTGTGAACGGTCAGAAGGTAATGATTCCCTTTATTTACAAATCTACCGACAATATGATGATCCAGATGTTAAAGCAGAAGGAAGCCGGCTATTCCACTGCGGAAGGAAATATTGAGCTTTTCAACGATACCACAAGAAGCCTTTTGTTTACCGTAGCGGAGCATGCCAAAACAGGCGCATTCTCCACCTTTAAGATCTCCAGCTACCCTGCCAATTTCCTAAATGCCGGACAATGCATTTTTGCAATTGACTCTACAGCCGGTGCTACCTGGATGGGTACCAACGCACCGCTTTCCGACATCAGTGAGGAAGCGCTGGTGGACTTTGAAACGGAGGTCTGCCTCATCCCCCAGTTTGACCCTGCAAACCCAAAGATGATTTCCCAGGGACCTTCTTTGTGTATCTTTAATAAAAAGGATGACGGTGAGGTCATGGCTTCCTGGCTTTTCACGCAATATCTTCTGACCAATCAGGTACAAATTGCCTATGCCGAAACGGAAGGGTATGTCCCGGTTACGACAAAAGCACAGGAATCTGCAGAATATCAGGATTACCTGTCACGCTGCGGTGAGGATAACAGTAAATATTACGACATCAAGATCAAGGCATCCCGCCTGCTGCTGGAGCATGTTGATAAGACCTTTGTCACGCCTGTCTTTAACGGTTCCGCCTCCTTACGTGATGCTGCGGGGCAGCTCATTGAAAATGTGACCAAATCCTGCAGAAGACACGAAACGGTGGACGATGCCTATATTGACAAGCTTTACAGCGATGTGCAGTCCCTGTACCGCTTAGATCAGGACGCAGAGACCATTTCCGGCAGGAAAGATCTCGGTAAGCTGCCCCCGACCGCCGTGATCCTGCTGGTTTCCCTGATTACGGCATGGATTTTGATTATCCTGTATGTTTCCGTCGAATATATGAAAAAAAAGAAAACAAATCATAAAAAACATTGATTTCTCTTTTATTTTATGTATAATAAACCTCGCAACTATTTATTTTTTTCAGAAAAGAGGAGAATATTATGAAAAAAACATTAGTAATGGCTTTAGCCCTTACCCTGACATTTGCATTTGCAGGTTGTGGCGAAGCAAAAGAAAACACTACCACCGGTAATGAATCCACTACCGTTGCAGAAAGCACAGAAGTAGTTGAATCCAACGAAGAAACCGAATCCACACCGGAAGAAACCACTGCAGAAGATGCAAAGTCCGAAGGCGTTATGACTTATGCAGAGTACATTGCAGCAGATCTGGATACACAGGTTACCGTAGAAACTTATGTACAGGCTAAGCAGTCCTGGTGGGAAGACAAAGCTACCGTTTATACACAGGATGAAGACGGTGCTTACTTCCTTTACAACATGGCTTGTTCCGAGGAAGATTATGCAAAGCTCGTTCCCGGAACCAAGATTAAAGTAACCGGTTACAAATCCGAATGGTCCGGTGAAGTGGAAATCGTTGACGCTACCTTTGAAATCGTAGAAGGCAGCTTCATTGCAGAAGCTCTGGATGTCACTTCCCTGCTTGGCAGTGATGATCTCATTGCACATCAGAATGAATTCGTATCCTTCAAAGGTATGACTGTGGAAGCAGCCGGCCAGGATGCTGACGGCAACGACGTAGCATTCCTTTACAACTGGGACGGTTCCGGTTCTGAAGGTGATGACCTGTACTTCAATGTGTCCAAGGATGGACAGACCTATACCTTCACTGTAGAATCCTATCTGTGTGACAAGGATTCCGACGTATACAAAGCAGTAACCGGTCTTTCCATCGGTGATGTTATCGATATGGAAGGTTTCCTGTACTGGTATGAAGGTGTGAACCCTCACATCACTTCCGTAACTGCAGCAAACTAATAATAATCAAAAAGTGAAATAAAAAACCCCGTGTGCTGTATGGTACACGGGGTTTTTTCTAATTCGTTCTTTTTCTTTCCGTATCAGCTGACCCGGCTGGTGTCTGCTTACAGAACAGATATGCAATCCGGCACATGGACGCCGCACACAGCAGGATGATGATTTCCGTTGCCCATACCGGACAATATGCCGATAGCATCACAGTCAGGAAATCAATAACAAAATGACAGGCCATGGCCAATAGGAGGAAATCTTTTTTTCCGGTCTCAAACATCTTGTAGACCAGTATGGACAACGCAATCTGTATTGCAACAGCTGCAATCCTTTCGACGCCCCCTGCAAGGAACAGAAAGGGCGATTCTGTCCATAAAGCGGAAAGATTGTTCTTTGCTGCATCATCCATTGTTTCAAAAATTTCATTCAGGCTTCCCTGATTAATGGCAAGCGAAATGGTAATATTATTGATCATAACCATTCCCGTGATCATCATGGCCTCCATGCCGCCATGTCCCACACCATAAGCAAATGCATTCTCCTGACTGACATTATCTTTCATGAAAAACTTAAACGCAAGGAAACGTCCCATTTCTTCAAATACTGCTGCCAGAAGTGCTGCACAAATCCCATAAATAAGCAGGTTACCTAATAACGCTCCCATCACACTTGCAAGAATCTGGTATACGATTCTTTCCGCAATCTGCACGGCAATAAAAAAGGTCATGGCGCCAAGTACTACGCTTCCCAGTCTCGCTTTCTTTACCTTGACTGCATAAATACATAGACCGATTGGCAATCCAAAACAGATGATTGCGGAAACTGCCATACAGATAATACTTGCTACAGGTACATTCTGTATCATATTAAAAACTCCTTTCACCTTCAGACATAATTGTCTGTGTCGTATCTTATGAATATTACTCTATCTGATTAGACGCATATCGTCAATCACCCATCCTTCATTTTCCATATGATACTCTGTACCGCAATACGGACATATCCGCCTGATAATTCATGTAAAATCATCGTAAACTCCGTTTAGAATTCTTTTAATCTCTCTTTCAATTCAAACACTCGTTTTTCTATCTCCTCTATAACAAGCTTAAATTCTTCATCCGATTTTCCTGTTGGATCTTCCAGCCCCCAGTTATCATCAAATGATCTTCCAATAAAGGGACAACCAACATTACATCCCATGGAAATCGCAATATCAACCTCAGGAATCTCTGAAATAAGTTTACTGCATTGTCCATTCGCTTCCATATCAATACCATAGATTTCCCTCATAAGCCTGACAGCATCCGGATTGATTCGTGGTTGCGGTTCTGTTCCGGCTGAATAACTCTCAAATATCTCACCTGCCAGATGTTTACCAAGTGCTTCTGCAATCTGGCTTCTGCAGGAATTATGAACACAGATAAATGCCACTTTTTTCTTTCCCATTATTGAAACCATCCCCTTGTTTTATTAGCAGCCAAGTTTCTTTAGAAGCTCCTCCACCTGGGCTACTTTTAATACTTTACCCATAGATACCACCTGCTCATTCACAACAATAGCAGGCATACTCATAACACCATA
>JBJFCA010000220.1:0-9108 GCA_051888725.1 Lachnospiraceae bacterium | reverse complement strand
GATTGTTCCCCTGATTGAGAAGGTGACTGTACCGAAGTCATTTGGCGAAGGAGGCGGACACCATGAAAAATAAACAGGATATGAAAAAAATGTGGAAGGATGCGGGTATCCTGTTTGCCATAACCCTGACCGTAGGACTGGTTCTGGGTTTCGTCAACGAACTGACAAAGGAGCCGATTGCCGGACAGGAAGCGTTAAAAATCCAGAATTCCTGTAAAGAAGTGATAGCGGATGCGGATTCCTTTACGGTTTTAAGCTTTGCAGACAGCTATCCGGCAGAAAACGAAGGAGAATTCGGCAAGGTGAAGGACCGGGCAGCCGAAAACGGCGTGAAAATTGATGATACTTATTTTGTGGCACTGGACACATCCGGCAACTGTATAGGATATATTTTCAAACTGACAAGCACGGAAGGATACGGCGGAAACATTGAACTGATGACGGGGATTCTTGCAGACGGCAGTATCAGCGGCGTTTCCGTTTTAAGTATTTCCGAGACACCGGGTCTTGGCATGAAAGCCGGTGAAGTACTGATTCCGCAGTTTGCAGGAAAAAAAGTACCTTCGTTTGTATATACAAAAAGCGGGGCTGCTGCGGATAATGAGGTGGATGCCATCAGTGGTGCGACGATCACTACAAAGGCGGTAACCAATACGGTAAACAGCGCAGTGGATCTGTTCAGCAGTCTGTTTGCAGAAGGAAAGGAGGCGGCAAAATGAAAGAAAACAGTGCAGTCGAGAGACTTTATAACGGCATTGTAAAAGAAAATCCGACTTTTGTTCTGCTGCTTGGCATGTGTCCCACACTGGCGGTTACGACATCAGCCATGAACGGACTGGGGATGGGACTTACTACAGCGGTTGTGCTGGCATTAAGCAACCTGATGATTTCCCTGTTGCGTAAGGTGATTCCTGACAGTGTCAGAATTCCGTCCTTTATCGTAGTCATCGCTTCCTTTGTGACGGTTGCGCAGCTGTTGCTAAAAGCCTATCTGCCTTCTTTAAATGAAGCACTTGGCGTTTATATTCCGCTGATTGTTGTGAACTGTATTATTCTGGGACGTGCGGAAGCATATGCCTATTCCCATAAACCCATTGCCTCCCTGTTTGACGGAATCGGCATGGGACTCGGGTTTTCCGTTGCACTTACCTGTATTGGGGCGGTCAGGGAGATTTTAGGAGAGGGAAAACTTTTCGGCTTTTCGGTTATGCCTTCCTCTTTCACGCCGATCGGCATTTTTGTCATGGCACCGGGCGCCTTCTTTGTACTTGCCGTGCTGGTAGCGGTTCAGAACTTTGTAAAAAAGAAGCTTGCCGCTAAGGGCAGGAACGTAAGCAAAATCGGTGCAGGATGCGGACATGACTGTCTGCACTGTGATATTTCAGACTGTAAGGATAAGGAGGAGCCGTAAATGGAAAGTATAAAAGAATTACTTATTATCTTAATCAGCTCTTCTTTGGTCAGTAATGTGGTCTTAAGCCAGTTTCTGGGGATCTGCCCGTTCCTTGGCGTCTCGAAAAAGACCAATACCGCAGCGGGCATGGGTTGTGCATTGCTTTTTGTAATCACCCTGTCAAGTGCCATTGCGGGGGTTATTTACAAATTTTTATTGCAGCCTTTCCATTTAGAGTACCTGCAGACCATTGTCTTTATTCTGGTGATTGCAGCACTGGTACAGTTTGTGGAAATGTTTTTGAAAAAGTATATGAAATCCCTGTATAAAGCGCTTGGTGTTTATCTGCCGTTAATTACGACAAACTGTGCGGTGCTGGGTGTGGCAATCACCAATGTACAGAAAGAATACGGTATTTTAATGGGAACCGTCAACGGATTTGCCACGGCACTGGGCTTTCTTGTGGCAATTGTGATCCTGGCGGGACTGCGTGAAAAAATGGCTTACAATGATGTACCGGAATCCTTTCAGGGCATGCCGCATGTACTGCTGACGGCAGGACTTATGGCAATTGCCTTCTGCGGGTTTTCAGGTCTTTTATAAGGAGGATATACGATGAATGCAATGGGAATTGTAAGTGCGGCAGTTCTGATTGGCGGTGTGGGAATCTTTGTTGGCATCTTTTTGGGAATTGCAGGTATCTTTTTTAAGGTAAAGACCGATGAGAAGGAAGAAGCGGTTCTGGCAGCTTTGCCCGGTAACAACTGCGGCGGATGCGGATTCCCCGGATGTGCCGGTCTGGCGGCAGCCATCGCAAAGAAAGAAGCACCGGTCAATGCCTGTCCCGTGGGTGGAGATGCAGTCGGTAATGTGATTGCGGGAATCATGGGTGTGGAAAACGAAAAAACAACCCGCATGGCAGCTTTTGTGCATTGTATGGGAGACTGTGAAAAAACACATGAAGATTATGATTATACAGGGATTGAAGACTGTCGTATGTTAAGTTTTGTGCCAAATGGCGGTCCTAAATCCTGTAACAGCGGATGCCTTGGCTTTGGAAGCTGCGTGAAGGCATGTCCTTTTGATGCCATTCACATTGTAAACGGTATTGCCGTGGTGGACAGGGAGGCCTGCAAGGCCTGCGGCAAATGTATTGCGGTCTGTCCGAAACATCTGATTTCCCTGGAACCGTATGAAGCAAAGCATATTGTGGTCTGCTCCTCCCGGGACAAGGGACCTGTCACCATGAAAGCCTGTACTGCCGGCTGTATCGGCTGTGGGATCTGTGTGAAGAACTGTCCCGCCGAAGCAGTTTCCGTAACGGATTTTCATGCGGTAATCGATCAGGAAAAATGTACCGGTTGCGGAATCTGTGCCGAGAAGTGCCCCAGACATTGTATCAAATGAGGAGGTAATGTATGAAGCTTCCCGACGAATATGAACAGCAGAACTTAAGTCCGGGTGTAAAAAGAATGCTAATCGGTGCGATGCTGTTTGTAGCAGGACTTTTTGTGCTGATTCTTCTGGTCAACAGACAACAACAGACTTCAGGAAATCAGCCTTCAGGAAATAAAGAAGCTACCATGGGCATAGCAAGCGGACAGACAAATCCGCAGATAGAACAGAACACCCTCACTCCGGATGATTTTGATTTCTGGGATATGTATCCGGAGGAAACGACAGAGGAAACGGTGGAGGAAAGTACGGAAACACAAACCCAGACGGAAAATGATCCTTCCACGGACGGAAGACACACGCTTGTAACCGATAAAGACGGAAAAGAAGAGTGGGTGCTGATAAGCCCTTATCTTCCCAAGCAGGAATATGACTACACCAAGCTGATCTGCCGGTCAGGTTTTATGGAATATTACGAAGACGGTAAAAAAGTTTCTTATGTGGGAGCAACGGTTTCCAAGTATCAGGACTACGTGGACTTTGTGAAATTAAGGAAGGCAGGAGTGGATTTTGTTATGATCCGTGTGGGAGTCCGGGGGTATGGAACGGGACAGCTCATCATGGATGAAAATTTTTCGGACAATATGAAAAGAGCCACAGATGCAGGGCTTAAGATAGGATTATACTTTTCTTCCCAGGCGGTGACAGAGGAAGAGGTTTTGGAAGAAGCTGAAATGGTGCTGGAAAGCATTGGGGATTATACCGTTTCGTATCCGATTGTATTTGATATGGAGCTTGTGGACAATGATACGGCAAGAATTGAGAATCTGACCAGAGAAGAAAGGACAAATCTTGCAAAGACGTTTTTAAATACAATCAGTGAAGCGGGATATCAGCCTATGTTATACGGCAATAAAGAATGGCTCATGAAAAAAATTGATTTATCCAAGCTGACTTCTTATGATGTCTGGCTGGATCAGCCGGGGGATCTGCCCGATTATCCGTACCGGTTTACCATGTGGCAGTACAGCGACACAGTCTCTGTGGACGGTATTGCGGGCTATGCGGATTTAAGCATCAGTTTTATTGATTATTCGGAAAAGTAATATGGCAGAGTTTGGGTGAAACAGGCAGGCGCGTGTAGATTTCAGCATATGCGCCTGCTGTTATATTTTCCAGATAATTGGGAATATATTTTTTCTGACAGCCGTTTTTCACAAGAATGTCAATTGCCTTATTGTAGGCAATGGCAGCCTCTTCCATGGTGTCGTATCTGCCGATCAGGTAATTCCCCACTACATGGATCCCTGCTTTGTATTTGCCGGTAGCGGGCTCATAGCTGACACCATGGTAGCGGTTTAAGATCAACAGGTTTTCACGGCGGAAATCGGTAGAATCTCCATTCTGAAACCGGTAGTCCCTTCCGCAGACAGCATAGTTTTTGATGCCGTACCGGTTTAAGATATTTACCTGCATGCCAAAATCTGCTACAAAATAGTGTCCGCCTCTTTTCATAATCTTGTGGGAGGAGTAGTAAAACAGGTCATCCACATCAAATTTAAGGATCAGATCCCTGGAAAGATAATAGTAAAAAAAACTGGGACGTACATAGATGGGAGTGGAAAAATATACACCGTTATCCCGGAAGTTTACAAGAATGACCCACTTTTCAAAGGATAACGGACTGTCCTGCGGAAAATCCATAATGGAAAGCATAGGAGATAACAGAAGCTTCTTCGCAACAAGATAAGCCTCGTGGGCTTCCTGATCCGTGGAAAAGCCTCCCAGACTGATATGTTTATTCCGATAGGTAACAGAAGCACGGTAGTAAACACTGCCGTCTTTTTTTTGTGCGCGGAAAGTTCCCTCCATGACAGCTCCTTTCAAACTTATAATAAACATAACAGATTTCGGGATAAAATACAAATTTTAGAATTTTTTTGGGATAAGCTGTATAAAATAATAAGTGTGAAAGAACTTCGACAATCGCTAAAAGTCTGCGGGTTACGGAAAGGCACGGTTTTTTTAATATGTATAAAAAATATATGACAGCTTTGCTGTTTTTAAATCTGATTGCTCTTGTTGCAGTCATCAATATCACGGAATTGCGGATCAGCCGCATAATGGCGACACCGGCATTTAAGCTGTCCATGGCGGAGAACATGATGCCTGCGGAAGAGATGAGTGATGTGCATGAAATGGTGAAGATGGCTTCCGGGCAAAGGGTCATCGCATATGAGATTGCGGAAACGGAAAGGGAATACCGGCTTTCGGAGGATGATTATGAGGTTTTGCTCCGTATTGTAGAGGCGGAAGCCGGCGGCGAAGATGAAGAAGGCAAAATGTTAGTTGCCTGTGTTGTATTAAACAGGGTGGCAGATCCTGCATTTCCCGATACCGTCAGGGAAGTTGTCTTCCAAAAAGAAAAGGGAACGGCGCAGTTTTCTCCTGCCTACAATGGCAGATATGAAGAGGTGACAGTCAGTGAGGATACCATTCAGGCAGTGGAGAGAGTTTTACAGGGAGAAGATATCTCAAAGGGAGCTCTTTATTTTGCAGCCAGAAAGTATGCGGACAGCAGTAAAATGAAATGGTTTGACGAGAAGCTGACCTTCCTGTTCCGGCATGGCGGACATGAGTTTTTTCATTAGCACCATTGCCAAAGAATGGGTGTTATGGTATACTAATTCCAAATTTTATGACGAAACAGACAGTGCAAAACAGCACGGATAGGAGATACGGAATGGAAGAAGTATTCTATAACAGTACCAGAAGTAACAGTGCGCCGGTGAAGGCCTCACAGGCTATTTTAAAGGGATTGTCCGATGACGGAGGACTTTTTGTACCGGATCATATTCCGGCGCTTGACAAGAGTTTACAGGAACTGTCCGGGCTTAGTTATAAGGAAGTTGCTTATGAGGTCATGAAGCTTTTCCTGACTGATTTTACGGAAGAAGAACTGAAAAGCTGTATCGAAAATGCCTATGACAGTAAATTTGACACAGAAGTTATCGCACCGCTTGTGGAAGCGGAAGGCGCTTATTATCTGGAACTGTTCCACGGAGCAACCATTGCGTTCAAAGATATGGCTTTATCCATACTTCCGCATCTTTTGATCACATCTGCCAGAAAAAATCAGGTAAAAAATGAAATTGTGATTCTGACGGCAACCAGCGGAGATACGGGTAAGGCTGCGCTTGCCGGGTTTGCCGGTGTAAAGGGCACCAGAATCATTGTATTTTACCCCAAGCATGGCGTCAGCCCCATTCAGGAAAAGCAGATGGTGACACAGAAAGGGGACAATACCTGTGTCATTGGTATTACCGGTAATTTTGATGATGCGCAGACAGGCGTAAAGAAGCTGTTTGGCGATAAGGAACTGGCGGCAGAGATGAATGCTGCAGGATATCAGTTTTCTTCTGCCAATTCCATCAATATCGGACGTCTGGTACCGCAGATCGTGTATTATGTCTATGCTTATGCAAAACTCTTAAAAGAAGGAAGAATTGCAGACGGGGAGCAGATCAATGTAGTGGTACCCACAGGTAACTTTGGCAATATTTTAGCAGCTTTTTATGCAAAAAACATGGGGCTGCCCATCGGAAAACTGATCTGTGCCTCCAATGACAATAAGGTTTTATATGACTTCTTTGAAACCGGTATATATGATAAGAACAGAGAGTTTGTACTGACCACTTCCCCCTCCATGGACATCCTGATTTCCAGCAATCTGGAGAGACTGATCTACAGAATTGCCGACAATGACCCGCAGAAGAATGCCGCATTCATGGCAGCATTAAACGGCAGCGGAAAATATGAGATCACAAAGGAAATGAAGGACAAGCTGACGGACTTCTACGGTAATTATGCAACCGAGCAGGAAACGGCCAATACCATTAAAGAGCTTTATGATAAAACCGGTTATGTGATCGATACCCATACAGCAGTAGCAGCTACTGTTTACAACAAATACCGGAAGCAGACCGGGGATGACAAAAAAACGGTAATTGCATCCACGGCCAGTCCTTTTAAATTTACCAGAAGTGTGATGGAGGCTATTGATGAAAAATATGCATCCATGGATGATTTTGCACTGGTGGATGAGCTTTCAAAGCTTGCCAATGTAAAGGTTCCGGCAGCAATTGAAGAGATTCGTACGGCTCCGGTTCTGCATACAAAGGTATGTGATAAAGAAGAAATGAAAGCCGTTGTAAAGGACTTTTTAAAAATGTAAAATAAACATCCAGGATTTTGCGGAGGTAGAAGATGGAGCATGTTTATATTGCAATTGATTTAAAATCCTTCTATGCTTCCGTGGAATGCGTGGAGAGAGGCTTAAATCCGCTCACCAGCAATCTGGTGGTAGCGGACAAAAGCCGCACGGAAAAGACGATATGCCTTGCTGTTTCCCCTTCCCTGAAAGCTTTCGGGATACCGGGAAGAGCAAGGCTTTTTGAGGTGGTTTCCAAGGTGCAGGAAGTAAACCGTAAGCGCCTCATGGCACTGGGAGGAAAGCAATTTACGGGAGAGAGCATCCATGCGCCCCAACTGGAAAAGGACGTTAGCCTTGCGGTTTCCTATGTCACGGCAGAGCCGCGCATGGAAAAATACATGGAATACAGTACCCGGATCTATCAGATCTATTTAAAATATATCGCACCGGAGGATATGCATGTGTATTCCGTGGATGAAGTATTTATGGATGTCACCCAGTATCTTTCCATTTATAAAATGACAGCAAGGCAGCTTGCACAGACGATTATTCAGGATGTGCTCCATGAGACGGGGATCACTGCTACGGCAGGTATCGGTCCCAATCTGTACCTGTGCAAAATTGCCATGGATGTCTGGGCAAAGCATACGGAAGCCGACGAATATGGTGTCCGTATTGCGGAACTGGACGAGATGAGTTATCGGAGGCTTCTCTGGAATCATAAGCCCATTACGGATTTCTGGCGGGTCGGAAAAGGATATGAAAAAAAGCTTGCAGAGAACGGCCTTTATACGATGGGAGACATTGCCAGATGTTCTGTAGGCAAACCGGAAGAGTATCATAATGAGGCACTTTTATATGAAATGTTCGGAGTGAATGCGGAACTTCTGATAGACCATGCCTGGGGCTGGGAACCCTGCACCATAGCGGATATCAAAGCATATAAACCATCTGCCAACAGTATCAGTTCGGGTCAGGTGCTGAAGGAACCGTATGATTTTGAAAGAACCAGGCTGATCGTAAAGGAGATGACGGAGCTCCTTACTCTGGATCTTGTGGACAAGCATCTGCTTACCGACCAGATGGTACTGACCATCGGCTATGATATAGAAAATCTGACCGACAAAAACAGAAGGGCGGACTATAAAGGCGAAGTGACCACAGACCGTTACGGGCGCAGTGTCCCGAAGCATGCCCATGGTACGGCAGGGCTTTCCTGCCCGACTTCTTCCACCCGGATGATCATGGATGCAGTGATGGAACTCTTTGACAGAATTATGGATAAAAAGCTTTTGGCAAGAAGGATCACGGTGGTGGCGGCCAATGTGATCCGGGAAGAACTGTATCAGGAGCCGCAGACGTATGAACAGCTCAGCCTGTTTTCAGATTATGCTGCAGAGGAAGGGAAAAAGAAAGCGGAAAAAGAGGCACTGAAACGGGAACGCAAAGCACAGGAGGCAGTCCTTGCCATTCAGAAGAAATATGGTAAAAACGCTGTCTTAAAGGGCATCAATCTACAGGAAGGAGCCACTACCATGGAAAGAAACCGGCAGATCGGAGGGCATAAAGCGTGAAGGATACGTACGAGGATATTATCAGTCTGCCGCATCATGTATCAGACACAAGACCGCATATGTCCGTTTCAGACAGGGCAGCACAGTTTTCCCCATTTGCGGCACTTACCGGGTATGATGAAAAAATCCGGGAAACGGCGAGACTGACGGAGAAAAGAGTACAGCTGACGGAGTATCAGTATGAACTCTTAAATGAAAAAATGAGCTTTATCCGGGATCATATCGATACAAAACCCCGGATTTCCGTTACTTATTTTGTGCCGGATGAAAAGAAGGAGGGCGGCAGTTACACACAGTTTGATGGACAGGTAAAAAAACTTAAGGAAGACAGCGGAGCATTGTGCTTTACGGATGGCACGGAAATCCCGCTGCAGAGTGTTACGGATATTGCCATTCATTTCTGAAATTTTCATTTTTTTCTAAAAAATACTTGCTTTTTCATTATGAATATATTATGATATACAAGCGTCAAGTCAAGATGGCTCGTTGGTCAAGCGGTTAAGACGCCGCCCTCTCACGGCGGAATCAGGGGT
>JBJFCA010000219.1:6588-9246 GCA_051888725.1 Lachnospiraceae bacterium | reverse complement strand
AGAAAACAGGAAATAAACAGAATAGTCGTACCATTGGAAAATACGGAAGAATGTCTGATGGTGCCGGGAATGGAAGTAATTGCAATTAAAAATATGCATGATTTTTTAGCGTTCTTAAATTGTCCCGAATGTGACAGAAAAAAGTTTTTCATAAAGAAAACGGATACGGGAAAAACATTACATTCTGTTTGCTCCGGGGTGGGGAAGGAAAAAGACGAATTAGATTTTTCCCAGGTTAACGGACAGGAAAGCATGAAACGGGCCGCATGTATTGCAGCAGCCGGCTTTCATCATCTGCTTTTTACAGGTCCTCCCGGCGCGGGAAAGACTATGATTGCAAGAAGAATTCCGGGCATTCTTCCACCGCTTACAAAGGAGGAACAGTTAGAAGTAATGAGCATTTACAGCATTGCCGGAAAGCCGTTTACAGAGGGAAGACCTTTTCAGGCACCCCATCATACCATTTCCCCGCAGGCGCTTGCCGGAGGAGGCAGAATTCCCAAACCGGGCATTTTGTCCTTATCCCACCGCGGCATTCTGTTTCTGGATGAAATGCCGGAGTTTTCCTCGGCGGTTTTAGAGGTATTGCGTCAGCCATTGGAAGAAAAGAGGGTACAGATTGCAAGAACACAAGGGGTTTACCGGTATCCGGCGGATTTTATGCTGGTATGCGCCTTAAATCCCTGTCCCTGCGGATACTTTCCGGACCGTAACCGGTGCCGGTGTACAGAGCCGGAGATCAGACATTATCTTGGCAAAATCTCAGGTCCTGTTTTAGACAGAATCGATATCTGTATGGAAGCTGCACCGGTAAAAATAAAAGAACTTGAGAATGTACAGCCGGGATATGATACAGAGACATTACGAAGTCTGGTAGCGGATGCAAGACAGATGCAGAAAATCCGCTATCGTGGGACAGGCTATCATTTTAATGGGGAAGTATCAGGAAATGATGTGCGCAGATTCTGCCCGTTGGGTGAAAAAGAACAGCGCTTTCTGGAACAGGCTTACGAAGCCGGGCAGATGAGTGTCCGTGCTTATCATAAGATTATTAAATTATCCAGAACCATTGCGGATGTGGAACATACAGATAAAATCAGTATCAGGCACCTATCGGAAGCCATTTGTTACAACAATGGGAAACGCATTTTTGAAAGGAGGGAAACCGTATGAAAGAAAGAAAATCTATTCAGTTGTCTTCACAGGAATTGGAAAAAGAGCAGCCCTATGCCTACCATCTGATGTGTGCACCTATCGGTGATGCTGCAAAGAACAGGCTTATATGCCGTCTTGGAAAACCGAGTGAGGTTTTCCGGGTTAGTGAAAAGGTGATACAGGAGATACTTGGAAATGATAAGCTTTCTTATTTTCTCGTTAACCGTGATGACGCAGTTATTCACAGGAATTATGAAGCACTGATGAAAAGCGGTATCTCTTTTTATCCTGAATATCATCCGGCATTTCCCCCAAAACTGCTTCACATTCCGTCAAGGCCATTCGGGATATTTGTGAAGGGCAGTCTTCCGCCAAACGAGGGGATATCACTTGCTGTGGTAGGTGCGAGAGACTGTTCGGAGTACGGACGATATGTAGCAGAGTGTTTTGGTAAGAAGCTTGCCGACTGGGGTATTGCAATTATCAGTGGAATGGCAAGGGGAATTGATGGAATTGCACAGAAGGCCGCCATAGAGGCAGGTGGAAAAAGTTTTGGTGTTTTAGGATGCGGTGTTGATGTGTGTTATCCAAAGTCCAATGAAGGCCTGTATCGTATGTGCATGGAAAACGGTGGTATTTTATCAACTTATCTGCCTTCCACCCCTCCGGCTCCGGGACACTTTCCCCCAAGAAATCGTATTATCAGCGGGCTTTCTGATGCCATTCTGATTATCGAGGCAAGAAATAAAAGCGGAACCATTATTACGGCAGATATGGCACTGGAGCAGGGGCGGGAAGTGTTTGTGATTCCGGGACGTATAACGGACCGGTTAAGTGACGGCTGCAACAGTCTGATTCGCCAGGGAGCATCTCTGATACAGTCCCCCGGGCAGCTTTTGGAAGAATTAAAATGTTGTGTGCAAAACCGTTATAACGAAATACGGCTCAATGGATTTGAGAGCAAAAGTACAGTGTCAGGTTACAAGGATAGTGCATATTCCCTCGAAGAGACAATTTCAGACTCTGCCCCTGGTATGGAGGAATATGGCAAGCTTTCATTACAGGAACAGTTTTTTTTAAAATTGTTTGATTTTGATCTGCAATCAATAGAAGAGATTCGGCGAAAAATGGCACAGGATGCATTTCTTAAGGATATTTCACTGCCGCAGACCATGGAAATGCTTATGAAATTTGTAATTCTCGGACTGGTGAAAGCAGAAGGAGGGTATTATGGAAAATCGGGTGGTTGATGTGCGCTTTTAGCAAGGGTAAACCATACGAAAACATATAAAATAGAAAAAAGTATGCGCCTTTAGGCAGTGTAGCGCATACTAAAGCGTGGAAAATGGGAAAAAGTATGCGCCATGGTGCAGTGCAGCGCATACTAAAGCGTGGAAAATGGGAAAAAGTATGCGCTCTGGGGAAGTGCAGCGCATACTAAAGCGTGAAAAATGGGAAAAAGTATGCGCCATGGTGCAGTGCAGCGCATACTAAAGCGTGGAA
>JBJFCA010000219.1:0-6488 GCA_051888725.1 Lachnospiraceae bacterium | reverse complement strand
CAGCGCATACTAAAGCGTGGAAAATGGGAAAAAGTATGCGCCATGGTGCAGTACAGCGCATACTAAAGCGTGGAAAATGGGAAAAAGTATGCGCCATGGTGCAGTACAGCGCATACTAAAGCGTGGACAAGGAAGAAAAAGTATGAAAATTAGGAGGATAGAAAATATGATTGAAATATGCAAGTCGCTTATTGAGCAAAAGAAAAGATATGAAAGTCTGAGAAAATCTGTTGAAGAGCAATTAAATGAGATGAGGGAAGGAAAAATAAGAATTGTTAACAATGAAGGTCGTGAGTTATATTATCTTAAAACGGAAGAAAACAGAAAACAGTATCCCCAAGGGCAGTATATCAAAAAGAATGATATTAAGATTGCAGGAGAAATCATTCAGCGTGATTATAACAAGGCTGTCTTAAAAGAAATTAATAAGGAGATCAAAGCAGTAGAAAAATTTTTGATTGATTTTCAACCGGATAAGCTTAAATACATTTATGAAAATACTAACAAGAGCAGGCAAAAATGGATAACACCCTGGATCCTTTCTGATGAAGATTACATAAGGAAATGGCTGGAAGTCGCGTATGAAGGTAAGCCGTTTGATGAGGAACATCTGGAAATTTATACAGAACAGGGGGAGAGGGTAAGATCAAAATCCGAGAAGATCATTGCTGATAAGTTATATAAGATGGGCGTGCCGTATCGGTATGAAGCTCCTCTTCATTTAAGGGGCATGGGAATCGTGTACCCCGATTTTACCTGTTTGCGGATAAGAGACAGGAAGGAAATAATCTGGGAGCATTTTGGCATGATGGGAGATCCGGAATATTGTAAAAAAGCTTTGAAAAAAATTGATGAATATACAAGAAACGGATATATTCAGGGAAGAGATATTATTTATACTTTTGAATCCCAGGAATACGCCTTAAATACCATTTGTGTGGATACAATGATGAAAACTATTTTTTCTTGAGGAATCTCTTTCCCAAAGAGTGTATTTATTCTATAATGATTACATACAGTAAAAGACTGGCATGTAATTGAAAACGTAAATGTATAAATAAATTATAGATATGGAAGGAAAGGGGTACATAATGATATCAATACAGAAGATCAATAGTCATAATGTATGGGCAATTTTGAAGTTAAGTGTAAATGAACAACAGAAAGACTTTGTGGCAACCAATACAGAAAGTATTGTGGAGGCATACACGACAATTACTGCAGGTGGTGTAGCACTGCCATTTGGAATTTATGATGATGATAAGCCGGTAGGTTTTCTGATGATTGGGTTTGGTGAGATACCGGAGGAAGAAAATCCATCTATTGCAAAAGGAAACTATTGTATCTGGCGGCTTATGATTGATCATAACTATCAGGGGCGGGGCTTTGCAAAACAGGCTCTGAAGCTTGCAATAGATTATGTGAAGAGCTTTCCGGTGGGAGAAGCGAAATACTGTTATCTTTCTTATGAACCGGAAAATACATCAGCCGCGAAGCTGTATCATTCTTTTGGCTTTCAGGAAACGGGTGAATACGACGGAGATGAAATTGTGGCCTGTATGGCCTTGAAATAAGTATGGCCTTGAAATAAGTATGGCCTTGAAATAAGTATAGCATTGTGATAAGTATGGCATTGTGATAAGTATGGCGTGTAATAAGTTAGGGGTGAACATATGATAGCATTAAACGATTATTTATATAATGGAGATACGGTTATAAAGATTTTACATAATTATACGGCTGATCTGCGCACGGAGGCAGAGAAAAGCGGCAATCCGATAGACGGCATACACAGTAATCTTCTGATGCAGATGACGGAGATTTTGGAACACAATGATTTCCTTACTTCGCAGGCACAACGTATGCGGGAATTTTATAAGTATATGACGGAAGCCTACCCGGACCTGGCATTTACATTCAAAGGACGCATTAAATCTTTGATTCGCGCAGAGGAAAAATTTAACGGGCAGGTTGTTTCTTACATATATGATTATCACAAAATGAACAGAGAATATCCCGATGTAGCAAGGATTCAGGAACGACTTAAAGGAATGAAAGATCTGATTGCATACCGGATAATTATTGCCATGCCCAAATGCCATGAGCAGGACGAAAAACAGCGTCGTAAAAAGGAAATTCAGTATCTTTATGATATTGCCAATCAGCTGCCTGCATTTTTGGCAAAGCGCGGATTTGATGTACAACCGGTTCAGGTTGCAGGCAGAGACGATAAAGAACCCGGGGAAGCATTTGAGAAACAAAGTCCTTATCTGCATGAAGAAGTGCGTCCTTATTACAAAGATTATATTGAGAATGCCGGTCCCAGCGGTTATCAGTCCCTGCACGTAACTTTTTATGACAATATATCCGGCAGTTATGTTGAAGTGCAGTTGCGTACATACGAAATGGATGTTTTTGCAGAAATCGGAGCAGCCAATCATTTGGGCTATGAGGACAGGCAGAAAGAAGAGCGTGCCCGCCGTGATGAAATTCCTGCCGGTGAATGCACATATTTTGATGATGCCTATGAAAGGGGCATGAGACTTCAGAGTCTTAAGCTGAATGAACTGGATGTCAATATGTTTGCTGCGGTAAACAACACCCTCATCAATGATGGGTGCGGGTTATATCGTGGACGGCTGATTACGCCCTATGAGCATTTAAGCAGATTCCAGAATGATCTGATATAAAATGGCGTGGTTCTTGACAAGCTATTTATTATGTGCTAAATTACTTCAAAAATGAAATAATCAAAAATGAAATGTGTACAAATATAATATATTAAAAATGAAATAAACAAAATAAAATAAGAAAAATGAAATAAATTAAAGTTTTGAAGAAAAATGGGGGAAGCATATGCACAAAGGACTGGAATTGATGAAGAAACTGGTACAGGCTTATGACACGCAATGTAAGCCGCTCTGTCAGGAACTGAAGCTGCCGAAAACAGCGTTTGATATTCTGATGTTTTTAGGCAATAATCCGGAGTATAAAACTGCGACAGATATTGTGGAGGTCAGGGGAATCAAAGCGAATCTTGTCTCAATCAATGTGGAAAAGCTTGTAAAAGAGGGCTTGCTTGTCAGGGAGGCAGATCCCAATGATCGCAGGAAGGTCAGACTCTCCTGTACAAAAAAGGCATTACCGATCATCGAAAAAGGAAGGAAAATGCAGGAAGCTTTTCAGCAGGCACTGTTTGCCCATACAGATGAGGAAACCATGCAGACATTTGTGAAGACACTTTCTGTGATGAACAGTAATATGGATACAATTTTGGAAGGAGAATGATCATGATAACCTTTTTAGTAACCTTTTTGGCCGGTATGGGAGCGGGCCTTGGCACCGGCTTTGCCGGATTAAGTGCCGCAGCGGTCATCAGCCCCATGCTGATTACGTTTTTACATGTAGATCCCTATATGGCAGTGGGTATTGCATTGTCTTCGGATGTGCTTGCCAGTGCTGTTTCCGCCTATACCTACGGCAAAAATAAAAATCTGGATGTAAAAAACGGTCTGATCATGATGGTAAGTGTTCTTGCCTTTACGGTGGCAGGAAGCTATCTTGCAAGTCTGGTACCGTCTAAGACCATGGGAAATTTTTCCGTATTTATGACATTCCTTTTGGGTATTAAATTTATTGTGAAACCGGTTATGACAACGAAAGAAAGCATGCAGAAGGTATCGGCAAGGAAAAGGGCTGTGCAGTCTGTTCTATGCGGTACCGTAATTGGCCTGATTTGCGGATTTGTGGGAGCAGGCGGCGGCATGATGATGCTCTTAATCCTGACGTCGGTATTGGGATATGAACTGAAAACGGCGGTAGGGACCAGTGTGTTTATCATGGCATTTACCGCCTTTACCGGTGCCGTATCCCATTTTACGATTGGCGGAGCTCCGGATTTAAAAATCTTTATACTTTGTGTGGTATTTACACTGATCTGGGCCAGAATTGCAGCACTTTTTGCAAACAAAGCCACCCCTAAGACATTAAACCGTGCAACCGGTGTCATTTTAGTCATTCTGGGAATAGTAGTACTTTCTTTTTCTTTTTTCGGTTAAATTGTAGATTTCAGGGTTGATTTTATAGATTTCATATGTATGGGCTATCTGAAAAACCATCTGCTTTAAAACAAAAAAGCGGATGGTTTTTTTCTTGAATGTTCATAGCGGCTTCGGTATAATGAAAGACAGGCAATGGAAAACAAAAAACTGTTAACGAGCAGCGAATGCAAGACAATAACAGAAAGAATGTGAGAGAATGCAGGGAATGCAGCGAATGCAGGGAAGACCGGAAGATGTGACGGGAAGATTAGAAAAAGAAATAAGAGTGTATGATTTTTTGGACAGTCTTGGAGTAAAATATGAGAGGATAGATCATGAAGCTGCCAATACCATGGAAGCGTGCGAAGAAATTGACAGGGCGATGGATGCAGTTATCTGTAAGAATCTGTTCCTATGTAACAGACAAAAAACCGATTTTTATCTGCTCATGATGCCGGGGGATAAGACATTTAAGACCAAAGAGCTTTCCTCCCAGATCGGCAGTGCCAGACTCTCCTTTGCAGAGGAATCCTATATGGAGGAGTTCTTAGACATTACACCGGGTTCTGTCAGCATCATGGGACTTATGAATGACAAAGATAACCGGGTGCGGCTGCTGGTTGACGAGGATGTGCTGAAGGGAGAATATATCGGATGTCATCCCTGTATCAATACATCCAGTTTACGGCTGTTAACGAGGGATGTATTTGGACCGGTTCTTTCAGCCATGCATCATGATATGACGGTTGTAAAACTGACCGGAGAATAACTGACTTGAGAATAACTGACGGTTGTAAAACTGACCGGAGAATAAACTGACCGGAGAATAATTGTATGGAGCATGACTGGCAGGTGCAGCCGGAAAGAGAGGGGACATTATGTACAGAGAACATACGAAAATTGTAAAAATAGGTGACAGGATTATCGGAGGCGGTAATCCTGTTTTAATACAGTCCATGACCAATATACCTACAGAGGATGTGGAAAAAACAGTTGCACAGATTAAAAGGCTGGAAAAAGCAGGGTGTGAGATTATCCGCTGTACGGTTCCTACGATGGAAGCCGCAAAGGCGGTAAAAGAAATCAAAAACAGAATTTCCATTCCGCTTGTGGCGGATATTCATTTTGATTACCGGATGGCGATTGCAGCCATGGAAAACGGTGCGGACAAGATCCGGATCAATCCCGGTAATATTGGCAGCAAAGAAAAAGTATATGCCGTGGTCAAAGAGGCACGGGACCGGCAGATTCCCATCCGTGTGGGGGTAAACAGCGGTTCTCTGGAAAAAGAACTGGTGGAAAAGTACGGCGGGGTGACGGCAGAAGGCATTGTGGAGAGTGCATTATCAAAGGTCCATATGATTGAGGATATGGGATATGATAATATGGTGGTAAGCATCAAATCCTCAGATGTTCTGATGTGTATCAAGGCACATGAAATACTGGCCGAAAAGACAAATTATCCCCTGCATGTGGGGATTACGGAATCCGGCACGGTCTGGTCCGGCAACATTAAATCCGGTATCGGACTGGGGGTCATTCTGTATGAAGGAATCGGCGATACCATCCGGGTTTCCTTAAGTGGCGATCCGGTGGAAGAAATCAGGACGGCAAAGCTGCTGCTTCGTACACTGGGACTCAGAAAAGGCGGAGTTGAAGTGGTGTCCTGCCCTACCTGCGGCAGAACCAAGATAGACCTCATTGGACTTGCCAATCAGGTGGAAGAGATGGTGGCTGATTATCCGCTGGATATAAAGGTAGCCGTTATGGGATGTGTGGTGAACGGTCCGGGAGAAGCAAAAGAGGCAGATCTTGGCATTGCCGGTGGTATAGGGGAAGGTCTTTTGATCAAAAAGGGAGAAGTGGTGAAAAAAATTCCGGAAACAGAGTTTCTTTCCACACTCCGCTATGAACTTGATCACTGGAATGAATAAGGAAAATACTGCTGTAAGAAATAGCGTAAAGATTGTAACAAGGAGCAGAAGATGAGCAAATCTTTTTTGGAAGTTTTTGCAGGGGTGAAGCTGACTAATGCGGTGAGCGGACAGTTTGAGGATGTGGAAGTGTTAAAGATCACCAGCACCTCACGCAGGGATTTTTTGAGAATTTATATTCAGAGTGAGCACCTGATTCCTAAGGAAATCATATATAAGGCAGAAAAAGAAATTAAAAACCAGCTCTTTAAGGACAACGAACTGACCGTAAAAATATATGAAAAATACCGGTTATCTGCCCAGTATACGCCGGAAAATCTGATAAATTCCTACTGGGACAGCATTCTTGTGGAATTCAGAGAGTATGATCATATCATGTATATTGCACTTAAGGAGGCCGAAATCCGTTATCCCGAACAGGATAGAATTGAGCTTACCCTTGAGGATACTGTACTTGCAAAAAGCAGGGAAGAAGAGATGCTCCGTATTTTGAATAAGATTTTTACGGAACGTT
>JBJFCA010000218.1:0-2006 GCA_051888725.1 Lachnospiraceae bacterium | reverse complement strand
AGAATTTGACGAAAAGATCGGTGTGGACGGTATTGTTCTTTCCAAGATGGATGGTGATACCAGAGGTGGTGCGGCACTTTCCGTAAAAGCGGTGACCGGCAAACCGATTTTATATGTCGGTATGGGAGAAAAGCTTTCTGACTTGGAACAGTTTTATCCTGACAGAATGGCAAGCAGAATCCTTGGTATGGGAGATGTGCTTTCCCTGATTGACAAGGTGCAGGCAAATATAGAAATCGATGCGGACAAAGAAAAAGATATGGCTGCCCGCATGAAAAAAGGCAAGTTTGATTTTGAGGACTACTTAGAGAGCATGAAGCAGATGAAGAAGCTTGGCGGATTGTCCTCGGTTTTAAGTATGATGCCCGGTATGGGAATGAAAACCGGAGATCTTGAATCCATGGTGGATGAGAAGCAGTTAGCACGGATGGAGGCCATTGTACTTTCCATGACGCCGGCAGAAAGAAAAAATCCGAAGCTCTTAAATCCCCAGAGAAAATTCAGAATTGCCAAAGGAGCAGGCGTAGATATTGCCGTGGTCAACCGTTTTATCAAACAGTTTGAGCAGAGCCAGAAGCTGATGAAGCAGTTTGGCGGCGGTAAAAGAAAAGGTTTTGGCGGCTTCCCGGGTATGGGAGGCAAGGGAAGGTTTCCGTTTTAATGGTTTCCCTTTTAATGGAATGGTACAGGAATTTATTTAAAATTTCCTTATCATAGATTAATTAAGAATCACGCGGAGGTGAATGAAATGGCAGTAAAGATCAGATTAAGAAGAATGGGACAGAAGAAGGCTCCTTATTATAGAATCATCGTTGCAGATTCCCGTTCTCCCAGAGATGGTAAATGTATTGAAGAAATCGGTACCTATGATCCCAGCACAGATCCCAGCACTTTTAAGATTGACGAAGAACTGGCAAAGAAGTGGTTGGCAAATGGTGCACAGCCTACAGAAGTTGTCGGCAAACTTTTCAAAGCTGCAGGCATTGAAAAATAGTTTCCTGTTGACAGCGTGTTTGGAGGTGGATTATGAAGGAATTAGTTGAAGTAATTGCAAAAGCACTTGTTGATAATCCGGATGAAGTAGTTGTTACAGAGAAAACAGAAGGCAAAAATGTAACTGTAGAGCTTCATGTTGCTGCATCTGATATGGGTAAAGTCATCGGAAAGCAGGGAAGAATTGCAAAAGCAATCCGTTCTGTTGTGAAGGCAGCATCATCCAAAGACAATAAGAGAGTGGATGTAGAAATCATCTAATCCTACAGGGTAGGAGTGACAGGGGCGCCGAAGGCGCCCTTGTTTTTAAAAAGAAAGAGGTTGTATGACAGACAGACTGAAAGTGGGAATCGTAACTTCCGTACATGGAATCAAAGGGGAGGTCAAAGTGTTCCCCACTACGGATGACAGTAAAAGATTCCGCAAATTAAAACAGGTATATCTGGATACCGGTAAAGAAATGCTTCCTTTGGAAATTGAGGGGGTAAAGTTTTTTAAGCAGATGGTTATCCTGAAATTTAAAGGATATGAAAATCCGGATGACGTGCAGAAATTCAGACAAAAAGAATTATGGATTGACAGAAAAGATGCTGTAAAGCTTACAAAAGACGAATACTTTATAGCAGATTTAATCGGTATATCGGTCTTCACCGAGGATGATACTCTTTTGGGTACCCTGAAGGATGTGATGGAAACAGGTGCCAATGATGTCTATGTGGTAGAGACAAATGAGGGAAAGGAAATTCTCATTCCCGCTATAAAACAGTGTATTTTAAATGTGGATATGGATCAGAGGAAAATGACCGTATATCTGATGGAAGGATTATTGGATCTATGAATTTCCATGTACTGACTTTATTTCCGGATATGGTAAAAGACGGACTGTATACCAGCATTTTAAAACGTGCATCAGACAATGGGCTGATTAACATTCATGCAGTCAATATCCGGGACTATACAACAGATAAACACAAAAAAACTGATGATTACCCTTTTGGCGGCGGCGCAGGTCT
>JBJFCA010000217.1:0-9328 GCA_051888725.1 Lachnospiraceae bacterium | reverse complement strand
AAAGGCATACCTTTTCTCAGGTCCTTCCGGTACCGGGAAATCCACACATACCAATCTGTGGCACAGTCTGTATGATACGCCCATCCTGAACGGGGATTTAAACCTGCTTGCTTTTGAAAACCGGATGCCTGTTGTCCATGGCATCCCCTGGTGCGGTACTTCCGGTATCTGCACCACTGAAACCCATCCTTTGGGCGGTATTGTGATTCTGCGTCAGGACAGGGGAGATTTTGTAAACACGCTTTCTTTAGACAAGCAGATTCTCTCTGTCACAAACCGTATGATTACGCCCAACTGGACACACAGTCTGTTTGAAAAGAATCTGCAGTTTGCATCCGGGCTATCTGCCTGTATTCCCATTGTACAGCTGCATTGCACGCCCACCCGGCACGCTGTGGAAGTCATGCGGGAATATCTTAAAACAACTGCTCCATCTCTTTGATTTCCTCATCTGTAAGAACTTTCAGCTGTTTGTCGCTGATTGCATAGACTCTGGTACAGATCTCCAACACGGTGGGTCTGTGTGTCGTCACAATACAGGTTCTGGGATATTCATCCTTCATCAGATTCTTAAGCACTCTCCTCTCGGTTGCTACATCCAGAGCAGAAGTCGCTTCATCCAAAAGCAGAATGGGGGAACGGCGCAGTACCGCCCTGGCAATAGCCAGTCTCTGGGCCTGACCTTCCGAGATCCCGCCGCCTCTTTCTTTTAACGGGCTGTTCATACCGTCCGGTAATTTCTCCACAAACTCCCATGCACAGGCAATTTTTAAGGCACTGATGATTTCTTCATCCGTTGCATCCTGTTTGACATTCCGCATATTATCTGCAATGGTTCCGGAGAACATGGTATTCCCCTGCGGCACATAGGAAATCAACTGTCTTGCGGATGCATTCAGCTCCATGGTTTCTCCGTCACCGTCTCCTGCGCAAAGGCTCGCGCTTCCTTCTTTTGCCAGGATCAGAGAAAGCAGAAGTCTTAGCATGGTTGTTTTTCCTTCACCGGACGGACCGATCAGGGCAACCGTTTCATGGGGAAAAGCCTCCAAAGACGCATGTTCAAATACTACGGTTCCGTTCCGGTAAGCGTAGGTCACATCCTGTACCCGGATGCCGATGCCGCTGTTTTTATGTCTTTCATGGAAAGCCTGAACCTCATCCTTTTTGCTGTAATCTTCCTTCGGCATCTCTGCAATATCCATCAGTCTGCCTGCAGAAGTGGAAAGAGAAATAAACCCGGGAATCAGAGAAATCAGGTTATTCAGGGTACCGGTCAAAGTAGAGGAAAGCGTCAGGAACATGGTCATGGTACCGTAACTGATGGCACCGCTCCAGACACGGAAGATACCCCATCCGTAAGAAGCATAGGATACCACCATGCCGATCAGCGTCATGAGAATCGTCACCGCAATGCTCATTTTCTGATAGCTCATCCGCATGGAAATGTATTCCTTCTGTAAAGCTTTCAGCCTTTCTATGTAGAGCGCAATCATGTCAAATGCTTTTATGGTCTGGATATTGGAAAAGGTCTCCTGGTTAAAGCCGGACATTTTTGCATTCATGGCAGCGCTCTTCATATTGTTGGTGTGCATCTTCTTTGTGAGCAGCCGTGAAAACAGGTAAGTTACCGGCATACTTAAGAGGGCAATTGCCGCAAAGGATGCATCATAGTACACTACCATGCAGAATGCACTGATAAACCGAAACAGATATATGACCAGATTAGGGAAGAAATTCAGCACTCCGGAGGCTATATTGGAAGCATCCGAATTCCATCTGGTAAGCAGATCCCCGGTATGGTAAGTGGTCAGGGACTCCCAGTCCGTGACAAGAATTTTGGAGAAAATATCTGCCTTAATACCGGCGTCCACACTTAAATTAATCTTGCTGGAAACATATCCCGAAACCTGGGATAAAAATACACTGCCCAGATTCATCCCGATCATAATACAGAAGGTGGTAACCACCTGTCCTGTCTCATGCCCGGTAATGATATCCACCAGATCCTTGGAAACAAGGCTGCCCAGCAGGGAAATGCCGGTTCCGGCAAGACCCAGCGCAGTATAAAAAAGTATCGCCCAGATATGCTTTTTTGCGTAGCCAAAGATCCATTTTATCCTTGCCTGCGTCTGTTTCATTTTCTTTTGATTTTGCTCCGTCAGCACTGTTTTTCTGTTATCCATCTTCACTTCCTATATGACGCAAACAGCACCGCCGGTAAATGGCGGTGCTGTAATCTTACTTTTCAAAATACGCAATCCTGCATCAATCGTACTCGCCCTGAACATTTGTAGCATGGGTACATGCAATGGTTGCAGACACAACCTGGAGACCTTCCGGATCATCACAGGTTACCTTCAACAGGGAACTGTACTGGTCTGCCGAATTATAGGCATTGCCATGCTGTTGTCTGACAAGTACTGCGGTGCAACCGCTGACACTTGCGCTGAAGCTCTCAAACACGGCATCGGTAATTGGCATGTTAAAGACGATGGTTACGGTAGACTCTGTAGAGATATGCTTTACATTTCCCGGATGATTTGCACTCACACGGAAATTGGCATATTTTTCATGTGCAACTACCTGTTCCTTATTAACGGATACCGTCCAGCATACCGGATCGTCCGTCACATTATTTGTTCCGCTGTTTGCATAAATGCCTTCTGCCAGTTCATCATTCTCAAGAATGAAAGGTCTTTCATATTTTTTCATAACATTCACTCCTTTTACCAAAACTCCTCATAACTTAGTTACACTATAACCCCTATAATTATATATATGTTAAAATATTTTTTGATGTGTGTCAATATTTATGTCGGATTTCTCTCACATTTTACACTTTTTTTCATGTATTTACCGTTCCGTGTCCCGGAAAAGCTGCAGACTGCTTACCAGTTTTCCTCTCAAAGCAGCCTTTCGTAAAATACGAATCGAGGAAGTCTTCCGAACCCTGCGGTTGTTCCGTAAAAACTGATACAACGTCAGAATCCATAAAACAGGCCACAACGGTACCCATCTGCCGGCAGACGGAAAGTTTAAGTGCATCTGGTGATGAAACTCCCGTACATAACCGGCGGGACCCTTCTGCCGCAAAGCGACCATACGGTCCTTTGAAGTCCTGCCAAACTCTCCGGCTTCCATTACTTCCTGCATAAAATCCGTCACGGGCACACTCTTTTTTATCTGCATCCAGCAGACTTTCTCCTCCGGCAGCCCCAGATATCTGACACAGCTTTCCGTAATAAGATCCGAAAAATTTTTCAGACCGCTTTCCCTCACCAGCTTCAGATAAAGCGCCTGCTCTTTTTCAGGAAGTTCCTCCTGCCAGAAAACCACCCAGTCACAAAGAAGCTTTAACCCAAATCCTGCACGCAGAAAATGCTGCAGCATATGGAGAAGCAGCTCATACCCATGGCAGGCTCCCGATAAGACCGGCAGCTTACATCCTAAAATCTCCTGCTCTGTCACATGCTCTGCAAAAAGTTGCCCGCACTGTTCCATGTAGGCATTCATTTTCTGATTGTCAAAGGGTTCCGCTATCATGGTATGCAGTTCCACTTCAATCCCTTCTGCTGTTTTTAATACCACATGATGAAGAGACGGCTGGTGTTCCATTACCCTGGCACCCAGCCCTTTCAAAGTACGGATTGCGGCCTTCATTTTTTCCGGCTCTGCTAAAAGCAGATCCACATCCCCTGATTTGCGCAGCTCCGGTACCGGATAATAAGAAGCGGTAGCCCAGCCTTTTAAGACCGCCACCGGAATTCCTGCCTGTTTTAAGTTTTCCGTCAAAAATCTGGTGGTAATGAAAAGATGGAAGTTCTGGCTCACGGTCGTTCTGGCGGCTCTTTGTATCCGCTCTCTGTCCGCTTCCCGGATGTCTCCCTCCCTGCACAACACGTCATAAAGCAAAGGAAGAACCTGATGAGACTGTGCCTGGCGCAGCACCTCTGAAAGTTCCTCATCCGGTATTCCATGCGGTTCCAAAGCGGTTGTGGCTGTTTTTCCTGCCAGTGCCTCGCGAAGCAGGCAAAGAAGCAACGGTTCCTGCATCCTGTACTTTCCTTTCCTATTTTTCAAAACTGCATTTTTCCGGCAGCAGATTTGCAAACGCATTCTGCAGCTTTCTTTTTTCTTCTGCAAAATCCAGTTCCGTCCCGGTATCATTGATACAGATGATTGCATGTCTGCCCTTCGCAATATCCCTGCATAGCCCGGCATCCGGCACCTCATAATAGCCAAACTGCCGTGTCACATTCCGGGGACAGAAATGTCCTGACAGCTTCTGCCACTCCCGGAACAGATACTGGCTCACATCTTCCTTTCCGCGGAAACGGTTTGCGGACACTTTATGAAAATATGCTTCTTCCAGGCTCCATACCTCACGAAATGTGCTTTTTAAAAACGGAGAGGGACCGTGCACCGTGTAAAAGCCCGTATACTTTGGAAACAGAAGTTCCAGCAGATTATAAAAAAAATACAGCGGCGGGTACCCGGGGTGAAAGTAAGCTTTGGGCTGTGCTTTCACATTTTCCCGTTTTTTAAAGTATTTTGATAAAACAAGTGTATTGTTCAAAAAAATATGCGACATGACCGGATTGTTCGGATTGGCAACAATGGGTTGAAATGCCAGCATGTCACAGGGAAGTCCTTTTGAAAAGAAAAAACTCTCTTTCACAGGACCTGTCAGAAACATATCGTCATTAAAATAGACAAACTTTTCGGAAAGACCCTCAATCCTGTCCAGATACAGTTCCACTACATTACTGTTAAACACCGGCAGAATCTCCCCCGGCATATAATCCTCATGTCTTACCACATGCAGTCCGGGATGCTCTGTCCGAAGCCACTCCGGCAGCTCTTCACCTGTCACAAGATGAATCGTTCCTGCCCAGGGTGCAAATTTTTCCACCCCTCTGAACCAGTAACGCAGCAGTTCCCAGTCACGATACCGGATATCCTGGTAATCACTGCCGTCCCGGGGCTGATATTTATTTTTTTCCTGCTGCCACTTAGGATCACTGCTGTTTACCCAGGTGATTACGAAATCCACTGCCATGCCTATTTTCCCTCTGTTCCCGTTTCCAAAAGCTGCATCGTACCGAGCGCATAGCCCCATTCCGTGCAGGGCTGTTCATTTGCCAGGTAAATCATTCTGCCGCTGTCTGTATCTGTGAGACAAAAATACAGTTCATATTGTCCCGGCTTTTCTCCCATCAGGGAGATTTTCTTTTCCAGCACAAGTTCTGTCTGATCTGTTCCTCCTACAAGGCTTTTGATATCTGCCAAAACGGGATATCCCCGGTATTCACCGGTTTCATGGTTGACCACAATCAGCTGTGCCTTTGTTTCTTTCAGTACCGGTGCAAAACCCACGTTTTTAAGCTTCACGCTGACTGATAAGGAATCCTCTTTGAAGCTGTATGCGGCATCTGCTTCCGTGATAAGCAGTCTGTAGCCTAAATGTCTTTCCATATAGCTTAAACCATCCATCCCACGGTAACAGCCTTCCTCCGCAACCGTATAGTCTGCCCATTTCCGGTAGACATTCCGGTCAAAGTCCTTATTCAGATAACTGACATGCATATCTGCCAGATCTTTTTTTGCTGCCTCAAAATCATTATACGCATTATCCACAATGACTTCGCCGCCATTGGGCACCGTCTCACAAAGCACCTTTTGAAATGCGATCTCTTCCTCTCTCGACCAGCAGGAATAGTCACCTGCTTCTTCCCTGCTGCTTGTGCCATAGGTTCCGTAATCACTGAAGCTTCCGAGCATTCCGTCATTAAAAAGCCCCAGCTTACCGGCCTTCGTCCTTCCCTGCAAAGGATCCGTGATTCCCGTTGCCTTTCGCCACTGCATGGGCATGCGCACTGACAGGAACACACTGTCATCGGTGGCATCCCGCAAAGTTTCATACAAAGCTGCAAGATCCTCTCCGGCTGTATAAGCCGTACCGTTCATTTCTCCCCAGTTTCCGATAAAAAGTCCCTGCAGAGTATAAATATTCTCCCGGTATGCAGCCACAATGGGGCCTACCTGTTCCATGTGCCGAAGGATAATGGCAAGCTCCTCCGGCTCCGTCAGTTCATTGGTACCGTCCCAGTCATACAGAAAACGGACGATCAGCTGTTTGTCAATGGTATTCAGACTTTGAAACAATGCATCAATGTTGGCAAGTCCCTGTGCAGAAATCTCTCCGTCTTTGTAAAAAGCCAGATTGATCTGAATCATGGTAAGATCTGTTTCCGTATCCTCACAGAAGCGGGATGCAATTTCCTGTGAAAATTCCATCTTTTCATCCGTTATATAGAATCCATGCATATAATAAAAACCCCGGTTAGGATTTTTCAGATATGCTGTTGATTCGGTAAAGGTGTTGGCCTGAAACAGCACATCTCCATGTCCGCGCATCAGAAAATAACCGTCTTTTATCTTAAAACAGCACAGACCGAGCAATATGACAAGCAGGACAATTCCTACCGTTTTACAAAATCCCCAGCTGGTAAAGGCACGCCGGGTTTTGTTTGAAATAGTAGCACACAAAGTTTTCATCCTCATAATAAATATGCAGTTCTCCGGGATAAAGTCTTTCAAATTCCTGGCACCATTTCTGCAGTCTGGACTCAATTACCGTTCTGGACAACAGATCCGAATATGCCGAAGAAGAGATCGGAAACTGGTAAAAGGGCGGTTCCGCAAGCTCCGGAGAAGCTGTGGCTGTATAGATATCCGGGCACTGACTGACATAACTGTTGTACATGGACGTATATTTTTCCAGTGCCAGCCACGAGGGTCCTGCAAAGAAGTGGCTCTGGGCGTACTGAATGGGGTGTTTTTCCACATAAAGAAACACATATTCCGTGGGAAGTGTATAATCCTCTCCCACACACTCGTTTACAAAATTGACCGCTTCTTCGTGAAATCCGTACTGAATCTGCTGATACAGTTCATCCACCGGCGATACAATGGTATAGCTGTACTCCGGCAGGGTTTCCGTAATCTGATACGTTGTCATGACGGCAGCGTTAAATCGGGTCAGTTCATAATACAGGTATCCGTGATAGGTACCGGTAAGATTGGTCACCACGTAGATTCCCGCCGTAATCAGCAAAGATACCGATTTCATAACTGCCTTGGGCAACATTACCGCAAACAGACAGCATACTGCATCCACCGGGATCATGCACATGGCTGTCAGAAGAAGCTGAATCGTTGAGCAGAGTCTGGCAGATGCAATCAGGGAAGGCAGACCCAGATCCCCTGCGCAATACAGCATCATGAAAATAATCGTCGCCAGGCTTAAAGAAAGATAATGATCAAAAAGATTCTTCCGTCGCTTCATCAAGGTAAACAGGAGTCTGCCGAATAAAAACAAAAGAAAGCCTATCACCGTATAAAGTAAAAACAAATTTGCCCGGTCATACTTATACAGGGTCACATATCCTGATTTGTAGAGAATTTCTGCTTTGGTCAGGATAAAAGCCTTAAGCCTTGTGAGGAAAGGTTCTGCAGGCTCCCTGCTTTCCACCGCACTCTCTGCCACGGTATCGGAAGACTCCCCGGTTTGCTCCGTCTGCTCCGTTTTCTGGGAATTTCCAAAATTGGAGAAAATGTCTCCGGTAATTTCTTCCCCCGTATCTTCATCCACAATCACATTACCGGAATCGGCACCCTCTGTACCGTTAATAACGTCCATGGCCCAGCCGATGGAACCCTGAAACGGAATACCGGAAGCAAGCGCTCCTGCCATTGGCAGCACTGCAATGAAAACACCGGCCAGCACAGCGCCCACAAGTGCAAAAAAGCGATCCGGCTTTACTATCTTTGCAAGACTTACCGGTACAAATGCCACGCACAGGAAAAAAGCCATAATGGTAGGATAAAAATGCACAGCCAGAGAAACTGCCAGTGCCAGAATAAAAACCAGAAGGTTTTCGTTATAATAAAGCTTTTGTATCCATCGCAATCGTCTTCCCCATTTATTTTCCGGCAGAGAAACGGTCTGCTTTTCACTCTTAAGATAGCGCAGCAGAAATGCCGGACATAAAAGAACCGTATACATTCCAAATTCCTGGGGGATGGTCCACTGCAGACGTGACATTCCGTAGACACCGTTGATACATACCACATCTAACATCAAAAAAAGTGCTATGGCAAACATGGGCGTATACTGGAAGCGGAAAATTTCTTTCAACAGCAGATATGCGGAAACCAGCAAAACTGCCGCATGAATGCCTGCAGTAAACAGCATGCAGCTGTAAATACGGATTCCAAACAGGGTATGCATGGCATAAATAAAACAGTGCATACCTTCCGGATAGACACCGGCAGAAAAGATCTGTCCCTGTGTGAGTCCGTAAATCCATGCATTGTGGGGGTACATATCTCCAAACCCAAAGGAGTAATCCTGAAAGGCGCCATACGTAAAGTAAATGCAGCCATAAAGAACCACCACAAAGAGCAGACCGTATTCCCAGAAAGAACCCTGAAGCTTAAGCCGCAGCCGTTTCCACATCCGGCTGCCCGCTTCCTTTCCGGTTTTACAGACCACAAGCAGCAGCTGCCTGGGTCCGTAAGTACCGCTTAAGACCCGCAGCAGCTGCTTTAACGCCTTCCTTTTCCCGGGTATCCTTTTGATGACAAGATAAGCCAGCGGTCCGTAAAAAAGAATCCTGACCACCCAGGGATGCAGACAGTGTACCAGTCCCAAAAGCAATACTACCGTATTCAGAAGAATGACGGATACGGTAGTACAAAAACCAAAGCGGAACGTAAGTGACCTGCCTTTTAAAAATCCGCGAAACAGAATGGAGGGAAAAAGGAACATCAGAAAAAAGTATGCACCCACCACTTTCAAATATTCCAAAGCCCAATATAACATCGTCATGGTGTTCCTGCTCCTCCCCTCTTACCTGATATAACCCAGATACACACTGTCTCCGACCATTTTGTTTGCAAAGTAAATCACTCTGCCATCCCTTTTACGTCTTGCGGTCAGGTAAAACGCATAGCTGATGGCAGCATTCTGAAATAACCCTATAATGGCTGTAAAACTCATTCTCTTTCCGCTGTCAATCTGGCGCAGGTCACAGGTAAGTTTTTTGCTTCCTTTTTCCCCATTCCCTGCAAGATACTGTAACGTCACTTCTGCTTCTGTATACAATTTGGCAAAACCCACGTTTTCAATATCCACAATGACCTCACATGCTTTCTCACTGTCTGATTTCCCCATGATGGAAATACGTACATCCCGGACAAGAAAACGGTATCCCAAATGTGCTCCTATGTAATCATACATACTGATGCCCATCCATGGACCTCT
>JBJFCA010000216.1:0-9387 GCA_051888725.1 Lachnospiraceae bacterium | reverse complement strand
CTTATGAGGACGAATATGCTTATATAGTAACAGCCGGGCATGTGATGCTGGGACTTCAAGAAGGAGATGCATGCAAAGCATTTTTGCCGGAAAGTGGGGAAAAACAGGTGACAGTTTATGCGCTCTCCCAAACGGCAGACCTTGCATTCCTGCGAATTAAGAAGGATGAACTTTCCCATAGTGAGAAAGAAGCAGAGAAAGTCTTTTCACGTTTTGATGCCTTGGAAGAGGGTGAGATGGTACGGTTTGTAACATATGATGAGAAGGATGAAGCAGAAGAATTTGATACATCGGAAGGAACGGATACATCAGAAGGAACGGAAGGCAGTTTTCGGTATACGGATGGAACACTTACATCTACCTGGATTTATCTGAATGATTTTTCTATGAATATGATGCTGGCAGAAGCTGACACACATAGTGGAATGTCAGGCTGCGGTGTATATGATAATTGCGGATATCTGATTGGAATTCTCTGTGGCAGCTGCGAATTAGCAGACAAAGAAGTGGATGAAGCAGCTATTTTACCCCTGTCTGTCATAGCGTCTGAATGGGAGAATATTAAGTAAATCTAAAATAATTCTAAAAATAATGGACTTTTGACAATTGGAGTAACCTGGACTATAATGTAGCCTATGACAGAAAGCAAAAAGAAAGAAGGTTTTTTCATGACAAAAATAGACATTTTTT
This sequence comes from Lachnospiraceae bacterium, assembly GCA_051888725.1. Classification (GTDB taxonomy): domain Bacteria; phylum Bacillota; class Clostridia; order Lachnospirales; family Lachnospiraceae; genus Acetatifactor. The sequence goes on along the minus strand of JBJFCA010000216.1, from coordinate 8,697 downwards.
CCGGTTTTTTAGGTGCCGGTAAAACAACTCTGATTAAAAAGCTTTTAAAGGAAGCATTAAGTGACAGTAAAGTCGTCCTCATTGAAAATGAATTCGGGGAAATCGGTATTGATGGTGGCTTTTTAAAGGAGTCCGGTATTGAAATCAAAGAAATGAATTCCGGTTGTATCTGTTGTTCACTGGTGGGTGATTTCGGCACTTCTTTAAAGGAAGTTCTTTCCACATATGCGCCGGAGAGGATTTTAATAGAGCCTTCAGGCGTGGGCAAGCTTTCCGATGTGGTAAAAGCCGTGGATGATGTGGCAAAGGATATGGACGTTGAGGTGAACAGTGCCGTAGCCGTTGTGGATGCGACAAAGTGCAAAATGTATATCAAGAACTTCGGCGAATTTTTCTGTAATCAGATCGCATGTGCGGGAACCATTATTTTGAGCAGAACACAGAATATGTCCGAAGATAAGCTCAAAATCTGTATGGATATGATTCGCGAATACAATAAAGAAGCAACCATTATCACTACGCCGTGGGAGGAATTAAAGGGCGAAGATATCTTAAAGACAATAGAAGGCGCTGACAAATTGGAGGATATGATCCAGGCACTGCTTGCGGAGGAACATCATCATGAGCACCATCATCACGATGACGATGAGGATGAGTGTTGCCACGATCATCATCACGACCATGATGAGGAGGAACACGACCATCATCACGACCATGATGAGGAGGAGCACCATCATCATCATCACGACCATGATGAGGAGGAACATGACCACCACCACGATCATGGTCCGGATTGCACCTGCGGCTGCCACGATCATGACCATCATCACCATCACCATCACGCAGATGAAGTATTTACAAGCTGGGGTCAGGAAACCGCAAAGAAATTTACAAGGGAAGAAATCGAAGAGAAGCTGCAGGCACTGGAGGATGGCTCTTATGGCATGATTCTTCGTGCAAAGGGTATGGTTCCTGCGGAAAATGGTACCTGGATTTATTTTGACTATGTACCCGGAGAAAGTGATATCCGGGACGGTGCTGCGCAAGTAACCGGTAAACTTTGCGTCATTGGTTCCAAAATTGATGAGGATAAACTTGCAGCTCTTTTTCTGAGCTGATTTTCGCACCTCTGAGCAGGCAAGAGGCTGTAACGGCTTCCCCCGAGTAGGTGAGAGATTATAACGGCTTCCCCCGAGCAGGCAAGAGGTTATATCGGCTTCTCCCGAGTAGGTGAGAGATTATATCGGCTTCCCCCGGGCAGGCGAAATCTTATATGGAGTAATCCCTCGCAGGGGCAACAGATTTAGGTTCGGACGGATGTTAAAAGGAAAGGTATGATGATACTATGAAACCGGTTTATATGATTAATGGTTTTCTGGAAAGCGGCAAAACGCAGTTTATTTCTTATACGCTGGGACAGCCGTATTTCCAGAGCAGAGAGACCACTTTACTGATTCTGTGTGAAGAAGGAGTGGAAGAGTACGACGAAATGCTGCTGAAACGGAGTCGTACCGTAATGGAAGTGATTGACAGTGAAGAGGATTTTACGCCCGAATATTTGACGGAGCTTGAAAAGAAATACAAACCGGGCAGAATCATCATCGAGTATAACGGCATGTGGAACAGCAGGGATATGAAGCTGCCCAGAGGCTGGCGGATCGAGCAGCAGATCACAACGATCGACGGCTCTACATTCCCTATGTATTATACGAACATGCGGTCCCAGCTGGCAGAGATGGTGAGAAATTCCGAAATGATCATCATGAACCGCTGTGACGGCGTAACGGATTTAAATACTTACAAAAGAAATATCAAAGCGGTAAATCCCAAGGCAGATGTTATATTTGAAGATGCAAAAGGAGAAATAACGGATATTTTAGAAGACGATCTGCCGTATGATTTATCTGCCGATGTGCTGAAACTTGATGATAACGGATATGGTATCTGGTTTCTGGATATTATGGATCATCCGGAGAGATATGAGGGAAAAACCATTGAATTTCTTGCTATGGTGTTAAAACCCGATGGATTTCCAAAGAATTACTTTGTACCGGGACGTATGGCAATGACCTGCTGTGCCGAGGATATTTCTTTCCTGGGATATGCATGTGAATACGCAGGAGCCGAGACTCTGAAACAGAAGGAATGGGTGAAGGTTACGGCTGTGGTGCATAAAAAGTACTGGGCGGATTATCAGGGAGAAGGGCCGGTACTGACAGCTGTCAGTGTGGAAAAGGCAAAGGCACCGAAGAAGGAAATTATCAGTTTCAGCTAACCTTTTTAACCGGGAGTTATTATGGCGTTTACTTCGGAAAAGGAGATCGGACAGCTTCATAACAGGCTGCTTGATCTCGCAAATCAATCGTATAAGCAGAATGTATACAAGTTCAGTGGCTTCTTAGGTCTTGCGGAGCTTTCTGTTTTTGCTGAGATGGAAAAGGATTTAAGCTTTGCACATCCTGTGCTTTTCGGTGGCTATGATATGGCGGAACGGCAGATGATACGGTTTGGTGATCCTGTGCAGTTCGGTTATGAAGAGGCATTTCCGATTACCTGCATTCATGTGACCCCGCTTATTTTTAAGTTTGCGGAAGAATTGTCCCACAGGGATTTCCTGGGAGCTCTGATGAATCTTGGCATAGAAAGAAGCTGTATCGGGGATATCCGAACTGGAGAGAAGGAAGGATATTTCTTTTGTCAGCCGCAGGTGGCCGGGTATATCTGTGAAAATCTCTCACAGATAAGACATACGCATGTAAAATGTGAAATAACGGATGCAGAAGTGAAGCTGCCGTTTGCCCAACCGGGGGAACAGGATATACTGGTCAGTTCACTGCGACTGGACAGCTGTATTGCAAAACTCTGCAATCTTTCCCGCAGTGAAAGTCTGGGCATGTTTGCCACGGGAAGGGTATTTTTAAATGGCAGAATGACGGAGAATAACAGCAGACCGCTGGAAAAAAATGATGTGGTCAATGTGAGGGGATATGGGAAGTTTATCTTCCTGGAAGAGAAATATACAACAAAAAAGGGAAAGCGCTGTCTAAAGTTTGAAACTTATACTTGACACAGGGCTTTCCTGTCAGTTTAGGGAAAAGGTGGATTTGTGATGTACTCTTACACGATTATTCAATGGTTGTTTTTCTTTTATTTTTATTGCTTTTTTGGATGGTGCTTTGAATCCGGGTACGTTTCCCTGAAAAAAAGAAGATGGGTAAACAGGGGGTTCATGAAAGGACCTTTTCTTCCTCTGTACGGCAGCGGTGCCATTTTGCTGCTGGTAGTGTCAAAGCCTTTTATCGGGCACTGGTGGCTTGTATATATTGCAGGCTGTATCGGTGCTACAATCTTGGAGTACATAACGGGCGTGGTGATGGAAGCACTTTTCAAGGTAAGATATTGGGATTATTCCAACCAGCCTTTTAATTTTCAAGGGCAGATCTGCCTGGGGTCCACACTTGCCTGGGGTGGTCTTACCCTCTTAATGAACTATGTAATCCACAAGCCGGTGGAGCGTTTTGTATTGTGGATCCCTACAGATGTACTGACAGTTGTGACATTGCTGCTGACGGTGTATATTGTCTGGGATTTTGCACTATCCTTCAAGGCAGCCCTCGATTTGCGTGATATTCTGATTTCCATGGAGAAGCTGAAGACTGAAATGCAGAGAATTCAGAGGAGAGCGGAAATTATTGCCGCCGTAGCAGAGGAAAACTGGACGGAAAAGAAAGAAGCATTTGCAGAGAGCGTGGACTTAAAGAAACAGGCACTCGCGGAGAGCGTGGACTTAAAGAAACAGGCACTCGTAGAGAGCGTGGACTTAAAGAAACAGGCACTCGCGGAGAGCGTAGACTTAAGAAAACAGGCTTTTGCAGAGAGTATGGCAAGCATCGAAAAGAGCTTTGCTGCCATCAAAGAGAACCTGCGTCAGAAATCAGAGGAATACTCCCAGGAAGACCGTGAGGAAATCATGGATCTGCAGACCCAGTACCGAATCAATGCTGCCAGACATGAGAGTATCCGTAATAATAAGGGGATTGCCAAGATTTTCAAAAACAATCCTACCATGAAATCCAGAAAATATGATGACGACCTGAAGGAACTGCAGGAAGAAGGTTTGCCCGGCAGGAAAAAGAAATAAAGTACAGCAGCGTCTCCGGTAAATTAAGGTACCTTGACAAATTTCAAGAAACGGAAGTAAAATATAAAGGTACCTAAACAATTTACGAACAGGAGCTGTAATTTATGGAAATAATGGAGAAAGACGCTGATGTTAATAAGGAGCTTATTTGTAATCTGCGTGATCTGAGCCATACGATGCGGCAGTTATATGAAGGACGGGGAAGTCAGAAGCGTGCCCTGATCCTTCTTGGTGAAGCAGGCGGACGAATGACGCAGCGGGAGCTGACAGCACGGATGGGGATACAGCCCGGATCTGCCAGTGAGCTTATTGCCAAGCTGATCAATGCAGGTTTCGTCGGGCGAAGTGTCAATGTAGCAGATAAAAGAACTTCTTTTCTGGTGCTGACGGAAACGGGAAACCTTGCAGCATCAGAAGCTATCCGTCAGAGAAGGCTGCGTCATGAGGAAATGTTTTCCTGTTTAGAGGAACGTGAAAAAAATGAACTGATCCGCCTTCTTGAAAAATTAAACAGAGATTGGGAAAAGCGATATCCGGACAAAGGAATGATGCCGCATGGAGAACAACATCATCAAGGACACGGAACGGAGGCTGAATAAGATATGTGGAAATACATTAAGAGGTATCTCCATTTTGCAATTCTTGCAGCATTGTTCATGGTTGGCGAGGTATCCATGGATCTGGTTCAACCCACTATTATGAGCCGGATTGTCGATGAAGGTGTTCTGGGCATGTATACCGGTGGCATCGGAAATCTGCAACTGATTCTGACCCTTGGTTTTCGCATGATCGGTCTGGTATTGATCGGAGGTTTGTGTGGTTCACTGAACAATGTGTTTGTACACATATCCGGACAAAATATCGGGAATGCCATTCGAAAAGACTGCTTTGAACGGATTATGAATTTCTCTTTCCCGCAGCTGGACCGGTTTTCCACCGGTTCTCTGGTTACGCGGGTTACCAATGATATTACACAGGTACAGAATTTCGTTTCTCTGTTTGTACGGGGAATGATCCGTACCACCATGCTGATGTTTGGAAGCATGTATTGTATGTTTCGGTTAAACCGTAATTTTGGTTGTATTGTTCTGTCTGCTTTTCCACTGCTCGTTGGCTGTCTTGCCATCTGTATGTACAAGGCCAATCCTTTGTTTACGAAGCTGCAGGCACAGCTGGACCGGATGAATGCCATCATGCAGGAGGATGTATCCGGTATTCGGCTGATGAAAGCCTGTGTCAGGGAAATATATGAAAAATACCGGTTTGGAAAAGCCAATGATGAGTTGATTCATACGCAGCTTCGTGTCCTTTTCCTATTCGCATTTATGAACCCTGCCATCAATGCCCTGATGTACATAGTAGTGGCGCTGATACTTCTGGCAGGCTCTTTTGATGTGAGCCGGGGAAATACAACACCCGGCAGCATTATGGCCGCCATCACTTACACGACACAGCTGCTAAACGGTATCCTTATGCTGGTGATGCTGATTCAGAACATTTCCAGAGGGATTGCGTCGTGGAAAAGAGTTAAGGAGGTCCTTTACAGTGAACCGGAACTGAAGGACGGAACATTTAACGGTGATAACGGACATTACGGAGAAATTGAGTTTCAGGATGTGTCCTTTTCCTATCCCGGCAGTGACCGCCCGGTATTAACGCATATCAGTCTGACCATACATTCCGGGGAAACCCTTGCCATAATGGGCACCACCGGCTGTGGAAAGACCTCTCTTATCAACCTGATTCCGCGGTTTTATGATGTTACGGAGGGGTCGGTACTGGTGGACGGAGTAGATGTGCGGGAGTATAAGCAGGAAGAACTGCGGCGGAGAATAGCGGTTGTTCTGCAAAAGAGCGAGCTGTTTGGTGCATCTATCAAAGAGAATATTTCATGGGGACAGCCCGGTGCATCCTTTGCAGAAATCAGAAATGCAGCCATTACGGCACAGGCAGATGATTTCATTACGGCACAGCCGGAAGGTTATGAAACCTTGGTTGCCGAGCGGGGGATGAGCCTTTCAGGTGGTCAGAAGCAGCGAATTTCCATTGCAAGAGCCATTTTAAAGCCTGCAGAAATCCTGATATTCGATGATTCTACCAGTGCACTGGACTTAAAGACGGAAGCAGACTTTCACACTGCATTAAAAGAAGCAGACCCTAAAAGTACAAAAATCATCATCGCCCAAAGAGTCGCTACAGTACGCCGGGCAGACAGGATTGTTGTTCTTGAAAACGGAAAAATAGCAGGCTGCGGCTCGCATGATGAGCTGATGCAGTCCTGCACCGTTTATCAGGAGATCTACGATTCTCAGCTTGGAAAGGAGGATGTGGCTTATGGGTGAGCAGAATGAAAAAAAACTGCAGGAACGTAATATCCCGGGTATGGGCAGGCGCGAGCGCTTTGCCGAGGTAGAGCATGCGGAAAATGCCGGCAGGACTCTGCATCGGATTGCCCGCTATTTTGCACGGGAAAAGGTACTTGTTGCGGCAATGCTGTTTATCGTTATTTTCGGTACGCTCTGCGGGGTGTATGCACCGACACTGCAAAGCAGAGCCGTTGATATCATAGCAGGAGCACGTGCCGGCAGCCTGTCCCGGACCCTGATTTTTATGCTGGCTGTTTATCTGCTTTACAGCGTAAGTCAGCTTCTGCAAAGCTTATGCAGTGCCAGACTGAGTCAGCAGATTGTCAAAAGAATGCGGGAAGATTTGTTCGGAAAACTGGTGGATGTGCCGGTTCGTTATCTGGACACGCATTCACATGGGGATGTGATGAGCCGGATGACCAACGATGTGGAAAACATATCGACGACGGTTTCCCAGTCACTTCCTTCGCTATTTTCAGGCGTACTGACCATTTTAGGTACCATGTCCATTATGCTGTGGTATTGCTGGCAGCTTGCCCTGCTCAGCTTTACAACGGTCATCTTCACGCTGCTTGCCACAAAGCTTCTTTCAGGGAAGGTGCGTAAATTTGCAAGAAAGCGGCAACTTTATTTAGGAGAGCTAAACGGCATGGTGGAGGAGATGGTATCCGGCTATCGGACCGTGGTTGCCTACAATCATCAGGACATTACCACAAAAGAATTCTGTACCACTGCAGATTCCCTGACGCGGGCGGGTATCAGAACCGACATTTTCAGTGGTGTAATGGGACCAATCATGAACTGTATCGGAAACATCGGCTTTGTAATTATTGCTGCCTTTGGCGGTTATTTCGCCATCTCGGGCCTGATTTCAGTGGGTGTTATTTCAGCCTTCATTGTATATGCCAAACAGTTCAGCCGGCCGATAAATGAAATCGCACAGATCTATGGACAATTGCAGACAGCCATTGCCGGGGCAGAGCGGGTGTTTGTTGTACTGGATGAGGAAGAAGAGGATAAAAAAGGGGAAATGCTGGCAGACGAAGCGGCAACGACAGTGCAGTTTCGGAACGTAGAGTTCTCCTATCAGTCGGGACAGCCGGTGATCCGTGATTTTTCCCTGACCGTGCCTGCCGGTAAAAAGGTTGCTCTCGTTGGCGCTACGGGAAGCGGGAAAACGACGATTGTGAATCTGCTGATGCGTTTCTATGATACGGACAGCGGTGAAATCTATATCAACGACCAGGAAATCCGGAATATTTCAAGGGATTCCCTTCGGAAAAATGTGTCGATTGTACTGCAGGATACCGTGCTTTTTTCGGATACGGTGCGTCACAATTTAAAATATGGCAATGAGTCCGCTACGGACGATCAGCTGCAGACTGCCATAACAATGAGCCATTGCGGCGATATGATAAAGGGGCTGCCCCGGGGGCTGGATACTGTGCTAACGGGTGCCGGAGAAACGGTCAGTCAGGGACAGCGGCAGTTGCTTGCCATCGCACGTGCTTTTGTGGCAGATCCTAAGATTCTGATTTTGGACGAAGCCACATCCAATGTGGATACCCGGACGGAAAAAGCGATTCAGGATGCCATGCAGCGCATCATGAAAAACCGGACGAGCATTGTGATTGCACATCGGCTGTCTACCATCCGCGATGCGGATATGATCGTTGTAATGGATCAGGGCAGAATTGTGGAAAGCGGAAGCCATGAGGAACTGATAGAGAAGAAAGGCCGGTATTATGAGTTGTACATGGCACAGTATGCCGGTTTTGCAATATAAAAAAACAGCCGTCTTAATCTGAACATTGTTAAGACGGCTGTCTTTGCCTGTGTTTTTATCCTATATTTTATCCTGCATTTTATTCTACATTTTCTTCCTGTCAGCTTTCTCTTCGCAATATTTACAACGGTAGATTTCCTTTTCTTCATCCGCCAGGACAAAGATGTGGGGAAGACCCTGCTCAATGGAAGTGATGCAGCGGGGATTTTTGCAGCGGATGACATTGGTAATGGTCTTTGGAAGAACGAGTTCCTTTTTGTCTACGATTTCACCATCTTTAATTACATTGACGGTGATGTTGTGGTCAATGAAGGCAAGGACATCAAGATCAAGCTGGTTGATATCGCATTCCACTTTCAGAATATCCTTTTTCCCCATTTTATTGCTTCTGGCGTTTTTGATGA
>JBJFCA010000215.1:0-9409 GCA_051888725.1 Lachnospiraceae bacterium | reverse complement strand
ACAAGACCACAGGAAATACCTGCAACCATCTTCTTGATCGGTACACCGGCAGCCATTAAGGACATGCAGGATGCACAGGTAGAAGCCATGGATGTGGAACCGTTGGATTCAAAGGTCTCGGATACGGTACGGATTGCGTAAGGGAATTCCTCTTCGGAAGGAAGCACGGGAATCAGTGCTCTCTCAGCCAATGCGCCGTGACCGATTTCCCTACGTCCCGGTCCTCTGGAAACCTTGGTTTCACCTACGGAATAGGAAGGGAAATTGTACTGATGCATATATCTCTTGGAGGTTTCGTTTTCGTCCAGACCGTCTACCTTCTGCGCTTCGGATAACGGTGCAAGGGTACATACATTACAGATCTGTGTCTGTCCTCTGGTAAACATGGCAGAGCCGTGTACTCTGGGTATAATGTCAACTTCTGCTGCAAGGGGACGGATCTGGGTGATCTCACGTCCGTCAGGACGCTTGTGATCCTTTAAGATCATCTTACGTACCGTCTTCTTTTCATACTGATATACGGCTTCATCCAGTACAGCCAGCCACTCTTCGTTTTCTGCAAAAGCTTCTGCCAGCTTCTCGGTAATCGTTTTAATATTCTCTTCTCTTGTCTGCTTGTCATCGGTAAATACTGCAACTTCCATTTCTTCAGGCGTTACAACTTTCTTCATTTCCTCAAACATTTCAGCAGGTACTGCGCAGCTGGTATAGGCATGCTTGGGTTTTCCAACCTCTGCCACGATGGAATCGATAAACGTAATGATCGTCTGGTTTACTTCATGTGCTTTGTAAATTGCATCAATCATGACAGCTTCCGGAATTTCATTGGCTCCGGCTTCGATCATGATTACCTTTTCCCTGGTAGAAGCAACCGTCAGATTTAAGTCACCGCATTTCCACTGCTCCTGGGAAGGGTTGATGATGAGTTCACCGTCAATCATACCAACCTGGGTCATGGCACAGGGACCGTCAAAAGGAATATCCGAAATGCAGGTTGCAATTGCCGCACCTAACATGGCTACCAGTTCCGGACGGCATGCGGGATCCACGCTCATAACCATATTGTTTAAAGTAACATCATTACGGTAATCCTTGGGGAATAAGGGACGCATGGGTCTGTCAATCACGCGGCTTGTAAGGATGGCATTTTCACTTGCCTTTCCTTCTCTCTTATTAAATCCGCCGGGGATCTTGCCTACTGCGTATAATTTCTCTTCATATTCCACACTTAAGGGAAAGAAATCAATGCCGTCCCTGGGCTTGTCCGATGCTGTTGCACAGGATAAAACCGTGGTGTCGCCATAGTGCATAAATGCACATCCGTTTGCCTGTTTGCCGACTCTGCCGATATCAACGCTTAAAGTACGGCCTGCAAGTTCCATTGAAAAAGTCTTGTACATACTTATCTCCTATTTTTACAATCCGCTTTCGCGGAAGGGGCTTTGGGTAAGGCACCGAAACTACTGAAAAACACACCGGCTGCAGTATCCTTTTCAGCGGTCTCGGAGTAACTCTTTACCCAAAGAGGTGAACGGGTTTCTGCGTAAAAAAGCGGAGTTGTCAGACTTTGGACATACTCCGCTCTTTGCATCATAATTACTTTCTGATTCCCAGCTTAGCAATGATAGCACGATATCTTTCGATATCCTTTTCTTTTAAGTAATCAAGCAGACCACGTCTCTGACCAACCATCTTTAAAAGACCTCTGTTGGAATGATGATCCTTGGGATTCTGCTTCATATGCTCGGTTACTTCTTTGATTCTCTCTGTCAGTACAGCAATCTGTACTTCAGGTGAGCCTGTGTCACCGGGCTTGGTTGCATACTCATTGATAATAGCTGTTTTCTTTTCTTTGGAAATCATTGTTTTTCCTCCTTATTTTTTCTGTAAATACCGGATACGAAGGCCGGGTCGGAGTGTCCATAACCTGCGCATCGGTTAACCATACTTTATGAGAATACCACATTCTTCCTCACTTGTAAATAAAAATTTATCTCTTATGCCTGCCCGGCATATTTCTCTGCCTGCTCGGCAATCAGTGCGGCATCGTCAAAATAATTGATCTTCATGGCAGCCTTCACCTCAGACATTGTCTTTGCTGCTTCTTCACGGGCAACCTCACAGCCCTTCTTTAAGATCTCATAAATATCAGGAATCTGCTTCTGCAGTTCCTTTCTTCTGTTACGGATAGGCTCCAATTCTTCCTGCATCACATTGTTTAAGAATTTCTTGACCTTTACGTCCCCCAATCCGCCTCTCTGGTAATGCTCCTTCAGTTCATCCAGGTTGGCATACTCAGGCAGATATCTTTCAAACTGTTCATCCTTACAGAAAGCATCCAGGTAGGTAAATACCGTATTGCCCACTAAGGAGCCGGGATCGCTGACCTTTAAGTGATTGGGATCCGTGAACATGCTCATGATCTTGGCCCGCACTTCGTCTGCAGAATCCGACAGATAAATACAGTTGCCTAAAGATTTACTCATCTTGGCTTTGCCGTCAATACCCGGCAGTCTGCTGCAGACTTCATTCTGTGGAATGAGTGCTTCGGGTTCTACCAGTGTCTCCCCATATACAGAATTGAATTTTCTTACGATTTCACGGCACTGTTCAATCATGGGAAGCTGATCCTCGCCCACGGGAACGGTAGTTGCCTTGAAGGCCGTGATATCGGAAGCCTGGCTGATGGGATAGGTAAAGAATCCTACCGGAATACTGGTTTCAAAGTTACGCATCTGAATCTCAGACTTTACGGTAGGATTCCGCTGCAGTCTGGATACGGTGACCAGATTCATATAGTAAAAGGAAAGTTCTGCCAGTTCCTGAATCTGTGACTGGATAAACAACGTGGATTTCGCAGGATCCAGTCCGCAGGATAAATAGTCCAGCGCCACTTCAATAATATTCTGTCTGATTTTCTCCGGATTGTCCGCATTGTCCGTCAGTGCCTGGGCATCTGCAATCATGATAAAAATCTTATCGTACTCTCCGGAATTCTGCAGTTCCACTCTCTTGCGCAGGGAACCTACATAATGTCCAACATGAAGCCTGCCGGTAGGGCGGTCTCCCGTCAAAATGATCTTACTCATTGATAAGTCTCCTCTTTCCTAAACTCTTGCATTTTGATGCAAAACATAAATTTGATTATACTACACGGAAATTGTTTCCGTCAACCGGCATACATGATTCCGTCAAAAAGCTCCTCTTCATCCACGCCGTTGATTTTATACGGCCATTCATCCCGAACCTCAAAAACTCTGTAAATCTTATCACCATCGGTAAGATCCACCCATTCTTTGCCGTCCGTGCGATAGAAAGTAAGCTTTGTACCGGAAGGAATCTTTGCTTCCCCGGATATGACACTGCCGTCTTCGTCCACCAGTTTGCAGACTACATCCTGCTTTGCCGTAAGCACTCTGTCGCCATAATCGGGAATCACATACCATTCGTCTTCCGTTACCGGCATGCCATCCGCTCCCACGTGATAACGCCTGTAACCGCCGTAAGTACTTAATACCTCCAGATGACTGGTCATATAAAAGCTGTCAGGATTTAAAAAGGCTTCTTCCGCATATTCATACTCTTCTTCGTTAATTAACTGCCACCTAAAGCCGCAGTTGCCAATTTCATCCACATAGGACGGACCCTTTCCGTTTAAAGAAAACACTTTTATAAACTCATAGTCATTGTCACTGCTGCAAAGGACATACAGGTATGTCTTTCCTTCCCCGGTATGGACGAAATACGGCGTAAATCCGTAAGCCCACAGATCACAGGTAAGCTCCACCCCGTTTACTACTACATGCAGAGTCGTATAGGTGTCATACTCATCCTGCTCTGCCCAGACACTTACGTAGTCCGCGCTGCCGTCGTTGTCAAGATCCCTGTTTGCCATGGAATAGCTTAAGTAAGGCATCACAAAAGCCTCGGGCGCCTTCGCATAATAATCGGAAAAGATTTCCGGATATTCCTGAAAACCTACCCTCGCCGTGATCAGTCCGTCAGCATAGCTGGCAATCTCATAAGGATTAAAGTAAATCTCAATTCCCACGTTGGTAATCACCCAGCATAGAGACAGTTCCTCATCTGCAATCATATCGGTCACATAATCAGACAGTGTGTCTCCCTCCGGCAGAAAAAGCCGGTCAGCTGAAAGATCATCATATTCGGCAAAGACTTTTTCTTCCACAATATCCGCTAACTTCCCGGTATCGGTGACAACATCTTTGATGTCCAGTTTTTTCCCGGTCTTTGTGTCAAAATTCCATCCGCCGCTGTAATAAATACCATGAGCGCCGCCGCTGTAGCTGTAGCCTTCTTCCACGATGCCCACTGCCCTATCATCCGCTCTTACCACATGGAATTCGGCTTCCGAGGTATAAGGGCCATAGAAGGGATAGCCCTCCTCCACACACATCTTATAGTCGTCTGCCGCCACCTCCATGTCATTTTCATAGGCATTCCGGATTTCCTTTTTTATATTACCGGAAAGCTCCTGCAAAGCCTCTGCAAGCTCCGGATAAGTATCCTTGTCTTCCCCGGAAAGAGCGATGATGGGATAGGTCATATTGATGAGTTCTGTTTCATAATCTTCTGTCCAGCAGGAATCCGAATAATTTCCCACGTAAAGAGAAAGATACTCGCTTGCCCCTGCCTGCCCGCTGTCTTCCTCCTGCTTTGGCAGAGTCTCCTCACTTTCTTTCGTCTCTTCCACGGACTCCTGTGTGGAAGCATTGCTCTCTGACCGATCCGTCCCGCTTTCACGCAGACCGTTATCTTTACCGCTGCATCCGGTAAGCGCCAGTACCAGGCTTATGGACAGAGCTGTTATTGCATATTTCTTTTTCATAATCTCTCCTGCTTTATCGGTTATTATTATTCTGGGGTTTTTCCCGTTTTTCCGTCTTGGAATACAGATAACGCTCCGTTTTTGTCGTAAGCTTTAAGCTGTTTTGTTTCACATACTCCTGTGCGGTTTCTCTTTTGGATACACTCTTTAATTTCGCTTTCATGCTGCTCACTACCGCAAAAGCAAGAAAAAAGCCGATTACAAGTGCAATCAGAATATGTAACAGAATATTATAGGAGTCCCCGTTCATATAAATGGTACATACTGCAGACAGGGACTGCATAGCTGTCATAATCATGTTCATCTTACGTCCTCCCTTATATCAGAAACATCAGAAATGAAACGGCAAACGCTGCTACGGTAAACAATCCGGTCAGCCCCCACAGCCACTTCTGGTATGCGGCCTTGTCAAGCGGCAGATTGCCCACAAACTTTCCTGTCTGCCCATTCATGGCAAATACATACTTTTCGCCCTTCCATGTGGTATTTAAAATCCATACCGGGCAGAGTACATATTTGACCTTACCGTCTATCAGTCTGATATTGCAATAGGTTGTGTTAACCGTGTTGTAACCCTGAACCGTGGATTTGAACACATCTGCCGTACTCTTCTTTATCCGGGCATTCACGCGTTCCACGTTCTGTTCTGCGGTCACGTCATATTTATCTGCAAGATACCCTGCAAGATAGGCTGTCTGGAACGGTACCGCATCCTTAAACAGATAAGGTTCCACGGATTCCATCAGTTCATCATCCATTTTGGAAGAACCGTCTGCCGGTACATTTTCAAATGCCAGGGCTCCGGCTCTTAATACACTGTAATATTTTGTCTCCGTATAACGATATCTGTTGTCCTCCCAGGTTTTTACCTTGGTTGCTTCATATCCGGCATTGGCTTCCGCGCGGGAATCAAACATCCAGAACGGTACATAGAGTCCCTGTATCTCATCAATATGATTTTCATCCTTAAATACCTTGGGCAGCAGCCGTTTTCCTTTCAGATGCCTGCTTAATCCCTCTTTGGCGGCATTTTTATCTACCTTAAACGGAATGACATAATCGGGTTTTAAATCTCCCGCAAAATTTCCCTTCATGACAATGGTGCTGTCACAGTAGGGGCATCTGGAGGATGCCAGGTTTTCATCACCTACGATTTCGCCTCCGCAGGACTGGCACGTATACACCCTCATATGTGCCGTCTCACCTTCCTGCCAGGTATCTCCGTCCGGCATATCCCACTCCAGATTATCCTGTGGCTGTTCCTGTAATTCCTCATCCATTGCTTTCAGTGTCTCCATATCGAATTCTGCATCGCAGTAGGGACACTTCATTTTCTGCACGGTACTGTTAAAGGTAATGGCACCGCCGCAGCACGGACATTTGTACTCAAATAAATCTCCCATTCTATCTCCGCTCCTTTCTCCTTCTGTACATTATATTTTAAGACTGCCATCATTGTGCAGTAAACAGCTGCTCCATTCCTTCCGTCATGGCAAAGCTGCCGTCATCTCTTATCAACAGAGCCTCTGCTCCATATTGATTCACCAGTTCTATCCCTCTCTCTTCCCCCATTACAAAGCACGCAGTAGAAAGCGCATCACTTAAAAACCCGCTTTCCGACACAACCGTGACACTTTTGATCCCGGATTCGGCAGGGTACCCCGTGCGGGGATCCATAATATGGTGATACCGTACGCCGTCTGCTTCCACATACCGTTCATAATCTCCTGACGTAGAAACACAAACGCTGCCCGTAAGCGTCAGGAAGCCGATGTTTTCATCCGTAGCAAAAGGATTGACTATCCCGACCTTAAACG
The DNA here is from genome assembly GCA_051888725.1 of Lachnospiraceae bacterium. Classification (GTDB taxonomy): domain Bacteria; phylum Bacillota; class Clostridia; order Lachnospirales; family Lachnospiraceae; genus Acetatifactor. The sequence goes on along the minus strand of JBJFCA010000215.1, from coordinate 2,743 downwards.
CACTGCCATCCGGCTTTTCCCCATAGGTAAGAACACTTCCACCCACGGAGATTACCGCTGCCTGTACACTGTTTTCTTCCAGATATTCCCTGACAACGTCACAGGCCATCCCTTTCCCTATGGCACCCGGATCTAAAATCATACCTTCCGGAAGTTTTACGGCATCCCCTTTTATTTCTACCCTGTCAAAGCCTGACAGGGAAAGCGCCCGTTCTATTTCCGTTTTCTCCGGCAGAGTATACGAAGTACTTCCTGCCCGGGCATCAATATCCCAGAGTTCTATGAGGGCACCAATGGAAACATCCAGTGCACCGTCACTGTCAGCATAAAGCGTTTTCAGCTTTGTCAGGGTGTCTGCAAGAAAAGTCGAAACAACCACATAAGAATCTCCCGCTGCCCGGTTCAGCTTTCCGATTTCCGAAGTTTCCACACGTCTTGAGAGACTGCTGTTTTCAAGCTCCGTTATCAGGGCAAGAATATCCCCGGTACAGTCCTCCTGTGTGGTATAGATCCTCTGCTGTACGATGGTTCCCATGGCAGTATCCACAGCCGAATATTCCTGCATTCTGTGTCCACAGCCCATACACATTGCCGCCATTGCCACACAAAAAGCCAACTTTAAAAGTACCCTCTTCATTTCTTTGTTTCCTTTTGGTATACTAACTGACATAAGTATATCAAAAAGGAACCCCGTTGACAATAAAGAGATGCCTATGAAAAAGAATACTGCGATATCCAAATTCCATACGATTCTGACCATCAAAGTGCTGTTTTTGTCTGCCTTCCTGATTTGTCTTATGGTGATTTCTCTTCTTATTTTATATGTGCAGAGCAAAGATACAAAAGAACAGGTCACAGCCCTTATTTATAAAGACGGGGATCTGGTCAGAACCATTCATCTGTGGGAAGTGACGGAAACAGAAAGCTTTATCCTTGAAGGGAATGATGGCAGCTATAATGAAATTACCATTGCACCCGGTAAAATCGCCGTAACGGATGCGGACTGTCCGGACCGGCTTTGTGTAAGCTTTGGATACGGCGGTGGTGCGAAACTGCCCATCATCTGTCTGCCCCATCATCTTGCAATCACTTTCGAAACGGATGATACCCAGGCACCGGATGCAGTTACCTATTAAGGAGGTCTTATGTCATCTGACTCACATAGAATTTTTCCCATAAAAAAAATGACGACTCTGACCGTCTTTACTGCCATCGCCCTCGGTATTTCCGTAGCGGAAAGCTGCTTTCCGCCGCTTGTTCCCATACCGGGGATACGGCTTGGTCTGGCCAATATCGTCACACTTATACTTCTTCTTTATTATAAGCCCCATGAAACCTTTCTGGTCCTTATAATGCGCATTTTTCTGTCCGCATTTTTCGCCGGTCAGGCCATGAGTCTTGCCTACAGTCTCACGGGCGGCATCTTCTGCTTTTTGGTGATGCTTTGCTTAAACCGGTTTCTTTCCGGACACTGTATTTACCTGACCAGTATTTTTGGGGCACTTGCCCACAATGCCGGACAGCTTCTGACAGCATTTCTTTTCACCGGCAGTAGTGCGGTAGCTCTTTATATACCGCTGCTTACCATAAGCGGCATCATCACCGGGCTGTTTACCGGTCTTAGTGCGCATTATCTTAGGAAATATCTGATGCCTCACATCATGAAAAACCGTTAATATTTTACCGGTTGCCTCTTTATGCAGGTAAAATCCTTCTTTCATGCAGCCTGTCGTGTATTTTTCCAAAGATACTGTCACACAGATGTGCCATATCTTCCACGCTCTCTTTCATTCCTCCGGTGATCCATTCCATGCAGATGCTGTTTAAGCCACCCTCATAGGCACAGACACGGTACTGTTCTTCCCTGTCTTCAATCCGGAAAAGCTCCTTCACGGGAGGCAGAAAGGAAAAACCGCTCTGCTGGTGCTTCACTGCCTTAAACAACATGGAAAGATATTCCGCATTCTTTTTCAAATAAGTAAAGAACACGGTAAACCAGGTGTAGCTGTCCTTTTTTTCGCCCTGGTCCGTAATGGAAAGGATAGCGTTTGCAATTTCTTCATGCAGATCTTTCAGGATTTCTTCCTTGGAATTGTAATTTCTGTAAAATGACTGTCTGGATACCCCTGATTTTAATACCAGTTCCGAAATGGTGATCTTATCAAAAGCTTTTTCTCCCATCAGCTCTACCAATGCCTTCTGCAGACATTCCTTGGTCAGTTTACCTGCTTCTTTTCCGGATAATCTGTATACTTCCCTCTCTTTTACAAGGGTCTTAAGAATGTTCTCCATACAATATACCTTCTTTCCTGATTATGTATTGGAAAAAATACTTGACGAAATTTGTCGGTAATGATACATTTATTCCAGTGAGATATATGTATCACTGTTACATTTGTAACATGGTAACATTTATTACCGCCAATGTCAATATTTTCAATTGTGTAAGAAAGGATGTTTTTTATGAAATACTCAATTGCAACCTATATTTTAATGGGAGTGTTTATCTCCTGCTTAGGCTGGATTGTGGAAAATGCCTGGCTTGCGCTGACAAAAGGATACATAGATAACCGAAACATGCATCTGCCGTTTTTATTCGGCTATGGTGTAGCCTCCGTCATGCTTTTCCTGATCGTAGGTACACCGGCAACCATGTTTCTTCCCTTTGAAGTGAAAAAGAAAGAGACCTTTGTAAGATTTGTCATCTATTTCCTTCTCATGATGGTTTGTGTCAGCGTAGGGG
>JBJFCA010000214.1:0-9423 GCA_051888725.1 Lachnospiraceae bacterium | reverse complement strand
GCCAATGCGGATTGTTACAAAGCCGCAGAAGAAGCCATGTCCGGTGTGACCAATGTAGGCAACCGCCTGTATTTCAGGACACCCATTGACGGACTTACGGGGATTGTAATAGGAGGGCATGTTTTCTATTAAAATGGCAGGCAGAAAAAAGTATGACAGAACGGTGTTCAGGGCACTTGCCATGATATCCCAGTTTGGGATCACCATGCTGGTACCGATCTTTCTGTGCAGCTTCTTAGGCATTTGGCTGGATCAGAAACTGGGCACTTCCTATATTATGATTATTCTTTTCTTTGTGGGGGCACTGGCAGGATTCAGAAACATTTACAGTCTTGCAAAAAAGGTTTATAAGGATAAAGGAAAAGATGATGGAAGCAATTAAAAAAACGGATCGGGGGCTGTTAGATCTGCTGAGCGGCATTCTGATATCAGGTGTGTTTTTTACCCTTATAGGGCTGTTCCTTCCTTTGTTTACAAAGATCAGCCTGCTTCGATATGCCGTTAGCCTGTGGCTGGGGATCATTATGGCGCTGGGGTTTGCCTTTCATATGTGGCATTCCCTGAACAAAGCGTTTTATTGTGAGGAATCCCGGGCGGGCAGAATCATGGCAACAGGATACCTGATCCGTTATTTGCTGGCAGCAGTATTATTAATAGCTGTTTACTATTCGGGGAAGGGCTATATACTGGCTGCTTTTTTGGGACTTATGAGTCTGAAGACAGGGGCGTATCTGGCACCCTTATCCCATAAAATATGGAACCCTTTTCTGCCGGAGGAACTACCGGAACAAAAGGAACAAGAGGAACAAGAGATATTACAGGAAACATTGCCAATAGAAGAACAAAAGCAGGGAGGTGAGTAAATGAACTGTGGAATCGTCTTATCTTCGGCAAACGATGTGGATTTTATGATCCACGGGCTGTTCAAGTATTCTTTCTTTGGACATGAAGTATGGATCACGACATCCCATGTCTGTATTCTGATCGTCATGCTGGTGCTGATCGGATTTGCCATTGCAGCAAATATCTGCATGCGTAAGGCCACCGAGGTACCCACGGGGTTTCAGAATGTTTTGGAACTGATTGTGGAAAAGCTGGACGGCATGGTATCGGGTACGATGGGAAAACAGGCAGCAAAGTTCCGCAACTATATCGGGACGGTATTTATTTTTATACTGTTCAGTAATCTGTCAGGACTTTTGGGACTACGTCCGCCTACGGCAGATTATGGCGTGACACTGCCGCTGGCACTGATTACCTTTGTCATGATTCACTTTAATACCATTAAGTATCATACGCCCAAGGAAATATGGGTGGACAAATGTTCTCCCATGCCGCCGTGGCTGCCGCTGTGGCTGCCAATCAATATTATCGGTGATATTGCAGTGCCGATTTCCCTGTCACTGCGTTTGTTTGCCAATGTCCTGTCCGGTGTGGTAATGATGGCACTGGTATATGGTCTGATTGGTAAATTTGCACTGATCTGGCCGGCATTCCTGCATGTGTACCTGGATATTTTCTCAGGTGCCATCCAGACCTATGTATTCTGTATGCTGACCATGACGTATCTGACCAATGCTATCGGGGATACGGATTAAATTTAAGAAAACAAATTATTTTACTAATCTCAAGGAGGAAAAAACAATGGAATTTAATGAGAATTTTATCAGAGGATGCTCCGCAATCGGAGCTGGTTTGGCACTGATCGCAGGTATCGGCCCCGGTATCGGCCAGGGTATTGCCGCAGGACACGCTGCTTCCGCAGTAGGACGTAATCCCGGCGCAAAATCCGAAATCACCTCTACCATGCTTCTTGGACAGGCAGTAGCCGAGACGACAGGTCTTTATGGTCTGGTAACCGGCCTGATTCTGATGTTCGTAAAACCTTTATTACCGTAAAATGATTCTTAAGGCTGTAAACTGCAGCTAAGAAAGAGAAAGGAGGTATAAAGGTTGAATATTTTGCTAACAACCGGTGAGTCCATGGAAAGACTGTTTAATCTGGACTGGCAGCTGCTGGCAGATTCCTGTCTGACGTTAGTTTCCGTCCTGGTTTTGTTCGGTGCGCTTTCCTATTTTCTGTTTAATCCTGTCAGAAAAATGCTTGCCGGACGTACAGAAAAAATTAAAAATGAACTTGACCAGGCTGCTGCCGACAAAAAGGACGCCATGGCTTTGAAGGAAGAATATGATGCTAAGTTAAAAAACATCAATAAAGAAGCTGATGAGATCATGGAACAGGCCAGAAAAAAGGCAAAACTCAGTGAAGAAAAAATCATTGGGGATGCAAAAATTGAGGCTGCCGGTATCATAGAGAAAGCACGCAAGGAAGCCGAACTCGAAAAGAGAAAGGCCTCCGATGATGTAAAACGTGAAATCATCGCAGTGGCAACCCTGATGGCAGGCAAGGTCGTTTCCGGTGCAATTGACACCACCATCCAGAACGAAATGGTGGATGAAACTTTGAAGGAAATGGGTGAAAGCACATGGCTAAGCTGATTGAAAAGGTTTATGGCGATGCCCTGTTTGACCTTGCTGTGGAGAAAAACCGGGCAGAGGAATTTCTTGATGAGATCAAAGTAATCGGACAGGTGCTTTCCGACAATCCGGATTTTGCGGAGCTTATGCAGCATCCGGGTATCAGTGAGGAAGAAAAGGAAAAGATTCTTAAAAATGTCTGGGAAGGCCGTATCAGCAAAGAATTGCTGGGACTCATGCTGCTTCTTTTGCAAAAGAAGCATTACGGAAAGTTAAGCAGTGTGCTGGATTATTTTGTGATGCGTGTCAAGGAAAAGGACGGAATCGGCATTGCCTATGTTACAACTCCCATGCCGCTTACGGAAGATAGAAAAAATGCAGTGGAAAAGAGACTGGTGGAGACGACAGCTTACCATTCTTTTGAAATGCATTTTTCAGAGGACCCTTCCCTCATAGGCGGAATGGTAATCCGGATTGGGGATCATGTGCTGGATAACAGTGTGAAAACCAAGCTGGAGCATTTAAGCAGACAGTTATATCAGATAAAATTGCAGTAAGGAAAATAAAGAAAGGTGCGAACGGATCTATGAATTTGAAACCAGAAGAGATAAGTTCCGTAATCAAGGATCAAATCAAGAGATACGCTGCCGATATGGAAGTATCGGAAGTGGGAACGGTCATTCAGGTGGCAGACGGTATCGCCCGTGTACATGGACTGGAAAACGCCATGCAGGGAGAACTGCTGGAGTTCCCCGGTGAAGTATACGGCATGGTTCTGAACCTGGAAGAGGACAATGTAGGTGCCGTACTTCTGGGCAGCCAGCACAGTATCAACGAAGGTGATCTGGTAAAGACCACGGGACGTGTTGTGGAAGTTCCTGTAGGGGATGCCATGATCGGACGTGTGGTAAATGCCCTTGGACAGCCTATTGACGATAAAGGTCCTATTCAGACGACAAGTTTTCGTAAAATAGAAAGAGTGGCTTCCGGTGTTATTACACGAAAGTCAGTAGATACACCGCTGCAGACGGGTATCAAGGCAATTGACTCCATGGTGCCGATCGGAAGAGGACAGCGTGAGCTGATCATCGGCGACCGTCAGACAGGCAAGACGGCAATCGCCATCGATACCATCATTAACCAGAAGGGACAGAACGTAAAATGTATTTATGTGGCAATCGGTCAGAAGGCTTCTACGGTTGCTACCATTGTGAAAACGCTGGAAGAATATGGCGCCATGAACTACACCACTGTAGTGGCTGCAACAGCCAGCGAACTGGCACCTCTGCAGTATATTGCACCCTATGCAGGATGTGCAATCGGTGAAGAATGGATGGAAAAAGGTGAAGATGTACTGGTAGTCTATGATGACTTAAGCAAGCATGCTGCTGCATACCGTACACTTTCCCTGCTTCTGAAGCGTCCGCCCGGAAGAGAAGCTTACCCCGGCGACGTATTTTATCTGCATTCGAGACTCTTAGAGCGTGCGGCAAGAATGAGCGATGAATATGGCGGAGGTTCCCTTACGGCACTTCCTATCATCGAGACACAGGCAGGAGATGTATCCGCATACATTCCTACCAATGTCATCTCCATTACGGACGGACAGATTTATCTGGAGACGGAAATGTTTAATGCCGGCTTCCGTCCGGCAGTCAACGCCGGTCTTTCGGTGTCCAGAGTGGGTGGTGATGCGCAGATCAAGGCCATGAAGAAAATTGCGGCGCCCATCCGTGTGGAACTGGCGCAGTACCGCGAGCTGGCATCTTTTGCACAGTTCGGTTCCGAACTGGATGCAGATACCAAGGAAAAGCTTGCACAGGGTGAAAGAATCAAAGAAGTATTAAAGCAGCCGCAGTATGCACCCATGCCGGTGGAATACCAGGTCATCATCATCTATGCAGCCACAAACAAATATCTGCTGGATATACCTGTGGAAGATGTGACACGCTTTGAAAAAGAGCTGTTTGAATTCCTGGATACCAAGTATCCTGAAGTTCCCAAAGCCATTGTGGAAGAAAAAGTGATTTCCGAAAATACGGAAGAGCTTTTGAAAAAAGCAATTCAAGAGTTTAAAGCAGAGTTTGTAAAGTAACGACAGGTTCAGAAAGAAAACAGGTGATTGATTATGGCATCCATGCGTGATATTAAGCGAAGGAAAAGCAGTATTCAAAGTACGCAGCAGATTACCAAGGCCATGAAACTGGTATCCACGGTAAAACTGCAGCGTGCCAGACAGAATGCAGAGGATTCTGCAGATTATTTTACCTGCATGTATGAGACCGTGACTTCCATCCTGGCCAGGACGGAAGGACTGAGCCATCCTTACTTAAACGGCGGGGAAAGCGGAAAAGTGGCAGTGATTGTCATGACCTCCAACAGAGGTCTGGCAGGCGGCTACAACTCCAATATTATTAAAATGGTGACGGAGAGATTTACAAAAGAAGATACCGTGATCTATGCAGTAGGCAGAAAAGGCCGGGAGTATCTGGAAAGAAAAGGCTATCAGGTGGAGGTGGATGCTTCGGATATTATTGAAACACCCATGTACCCCGATGCCATGGCACTTTCAGACAGGCTGCTTGCAGACTTTTCGGAAGGCAAGATCAGGGAAATCTATCTTGCATATACCCAGTTTAAAAATACCGTCAGTCATGTCCCCACGCTGTTAAAGCTTCTTCCTGTGGAAAGAAAGGAAGAAGATGTACAAGATGCAAAGGCTCTCATGAATTTTGAAATGGATGAAGAAACGGCACTGAACCAGCTGATTCCCAAATATGTAACCAGTCTGATTTATGGAGGATTAGTGGAATCGGTGGCCAGTGAAAACGGAGCCAGAATGCAGGCAATGGATTCTGCTACCAGCAATGCGGAAGAGATGATCGGAGATCTGACACTTTTATACAACAGGGCAAGACAGGGCTCCATCACTCAGGAACTTACGGAAATTATTGCAGGTGCAGAAGCAATATCTTAAAAGAAAAGAGAAAGGAAGATAAAATGGCAGAGGTGAATAAAGGTAAGATCACCCAGGTCATCGGTGCGGTACTGGATATCCGTTTCGATGCAGGGCATCTTCCGGAAATCAATGAAGCAATTAAAGTGCCTCTTAAAGACGGAGGAAGTCTTACGGTGGAAGTGGCCCAGCATCTGGGAGACGATATTGTAAGATGTATCGCCATGGGCACAACGGATGGACTGGTACGCGGCATGGAAGCCAATGCAACCGGTGCCCCCATCAGTGTACCCGTTGGTGAAAAAACATTGGGACGTATATTTAATGTATTGGGAGAACCGATCGATAACAAGCCGGCACCCGAGGATGTTTCCTATGAACCCATCCACAGACCGGCACCTGCTTTTGCAGAGCAGTCTACCAATACGGAGATTTTGGAGACCGGTATCAAAGTAGTGGATCTTCTTTGTCCCTATCAGAAAGGTGGTAAGATCGGCCTGTTTGGTGGTGCCGGAGTGGGCAAGACCGTACTGATCCAGGAGCTTATCAGAAATATTGCCACAGAACACGGCGGCTATTCCGTATTTACCGGTGTAGGGGAACGAACCCGTGAGGGTAATGACCTGTACCATGAGATGACCGAATCAGGTGTTATCGATAAGACCACCATGGTATTCGGACAGATGAATGAACCCCCCGGAGCCCGTATGAGAGTAGGTCTTACCGGACTTACCATGGCAGAATATTTCAGAGACAAAGGCGGAAAGGACGTTCTGTTATTTATTGATAACATTTTCCGTTTTACCCAGGCCGGAAGCGAGGTGTCCGCACTGCTTGGACGTATGCCTTCAGCTGTAGGTTATCAGCCTACGCTGCAGACGGAAATGGGTGCATTGCAGGAGAGAATCACATCCACGAAGGATGGCTCCATTACTTCCGTACAGGCGGTTTATGTGCCTGCGGATGACCTGACGGACCCGGCTCCTGCCACCACCTTTGCACATCTGGATGCGACCACCGTGTTATCCCGTTCGATTGTGGAACTGGGTATTTATCCGGCAGTGGATCCTCTGGAATCCACTTCCCGAATTCTGGATCCCAGAATTGTAGGGGAAGAGCATTATAAAACTGCCCGTGGCGTACAGGAGATTTTGCAGCGTTACAAGGAACTGCAGGATATCATTGCCATCTTAGGTATGGATGAACTTTCCGAAACGGATAAGCTGGTGGTTTCCCGTGCAAGAAAAGTACAGAGATTTTTATCCCAGCCGTTCTTCGTGGCAGAAAAGTTTACGGGAATGGATGGAAAGTATGTTCCGGTATCCGAAACCATCAGAGGTTTCAAGGAAATTCTGGAGGGTAAGCATGATGATATTCCGGAAAGCTGTTTCTTAAATGCAGGCAGCATTGACGATGTAGTGGAAAGAGCATCCGGTAAAGCCTGATAGGAGAGCCTATGGAAGAGTATAGATTACGAATTATCACACCGGACAGGGTATTCTATGAGGGAACGGTGGATATGGTGGAGTTTAATACCACAGAGGGAGAAATCGGGGTACTGCCCGGTCATATTCCCATGACGGTGATCATAAAACCGGGTATTTTAAAAATTACGGAAGGGGAGCAGGTGAAGGAAGCTGCTCTTCATTCCGGATTTGTGGAAATCCTGCCGGATAAAATGACCATTCTTGCGGAAATTGTGGAATGGCCTGGTGAAATTGACCTGGAGAGAGCGCAGGCGGCAAAACAGAGAGCGGAAGAACGTATCAGAAGCCACACGCCGGAGACGGACATGGCAAGGGCAGAGACCGCACTTTTACGTGCCATGGCCAGAATCCAGGTACTGAAATGATTTCCGGTAAAGCAATTCAGGTATTGCAATGATGAAAATATCTATTATAATATTTGATTTAGACGGAACACTGATTGATACGGAAAAGTATTTTAAGATTTTCTGGCGACAGGCAGCGGCACAATTTGGCTACTCCATGACGGAAGAACAGGCACTTGCCTTAAGAAGTCTTGGGAAACCTTTTGCGCCGGCCCTGTTAAAAGAGTGGTTCGGAGAAGAATTTGATTACACGGCAGTCAGGGACTGCCGCAGAAAGCTGATGCAGGAACACCTTGCCAAAACCGGACTTGAAACAAAACCGGGAGCTTATGAGACTTTGCAGTGGCTGTCCCAAAATGGTTACAGGGTTGCCATTGCCACAGCCACACCGGCGGACAGGGCAAGGCAGCAGCTACAGGAAACAGGGCTTCTTGACTTTGTGGATGAGATTATCAGCGCAGCTGACAGTAAGTTTGGAAAACCTGCACCTGATGTATATTTGAAGGCAATGGAAGCGCTGGGGGCGGATGCTTCTGAATGCCTCGCAGTGGAAGATTCACCCAATGGAGTCATGTCAGCTCTGGCAGCAGGACTTCCGGTTGTTATGGTTCCCGACCAGACACAGCCTGATGAGAAAATGGCCGGACAGTTATATGCCTGCCTGCCGGAACTTAAGGACATGATCTCATTGCTTCAGGAGGGAGCTCGGGGAGATGGAAAAGAGGATGAATAATAAGGGTTTTTCCTTACCGGAGTTGATTATTGTCATAGCCATTATGGCAGTACTGGTGGGCGTGTTGCTGCCACAGTACTTAAAATATGTATCCAATGCAAAGGTTTCATCCGACGTAAAAAATGCGGAAGAGCTTGCCAGTGCTTTTAAGGTGGAAATTGCTGACGGACATATTTCGGCAGGATCATATACCGGTAATTCCGGGAGCACATGTTCTGTTTTACAGAACGTGGCAAACTGGCCGGAAATACAGAGAGATAAAAGGTTGTCCTGGAAAGTCACGGTGAGTGATGCAAATCTCGAAAAAATAGAAATCGGAAATGGATCTTCCTACGACAGGATATATCCGGATCCACAGGCGGCTGACGGATATTACACGTTGTATTATCATAAATAAAATATAGGAAACTGCGATAAAAGAACATAGAAAGAGAGCCGTTAAACGGTGGAATGTGAGGAAACAAATGGCTGATAAAAAGATGGTGGAAGCAATCACTTCCATGGAAGACGATTTTGCCCAGTGGTATACGGACGTGGTAAAAAAGGCGGAACTGTGCGATTATACCAGCGTCAAAGGCTGTATGGTAATCAAGCCTGCCGGTTATGCAATCTGGGAACTGATACAGAGACAGTTAGATGACAGGTTTAAGGCAACAGGCGTGGAAAACGTGTACTTGCCGATGTTTATTCCGGAGAGCCTCTTAGAGAAAGAAAAGGATCATGTGGAGGGATTTGCACCGGAAGTGGCGTGGGTGACCCATGGCGGACTGCAGCCTCTGCAGGAAAGACTCTGTGTAAGACCTACATCAGAAACACTTTTCTGTGATTTTTATAAAAATGAGATCCAGTCATACAGAGATCTGCCTAAGGTATATAACCAGTGGTGCTCTGTTGTCAGATGGGAAAAAGAGACAAGACCTTTCCTGCGTTCCAGAGAATTTTTATGGCAGGAAGGCCATACGGCACATGCTACCTTTGAAGAGGCAGAAAACAGAACGATCCAGATGCTTAATGTCTATGCCGACTTCTGCGAGGAAGTGCTGGCAATTCCCGTCATTAAAGGACAGAAGACGGAAAAGGAAAAGTTTGCAGGTGCAGAAGCTACCTACACCATTGAAGCGCTGATGCATGACGGCAAGGCACTGCAGTCAGGTACCAGCCATAACTTTGGAGACGGATTTGCAAAAGCGTTCGGCATCCAGTTTACGGATAAGGACAATACCCTGAAGCATGTATACCAGACTTCCTGGGGCATGACGACCCGATTGATCGGAGCCATTATTATGGTACACGGAGACAACTCCGGTCTGGTGCTGCCTCCCAAGGTGGCGCCTACACAGATTGCCATCATTCCGATTCAGCAGAAGAAGGAGGGCGTCCTGGAGAAGGCCTATGAACTGCGTGACAGACTGAAAAACCATTTCC